>NZ_CALHXD010000183.1 GCF_938040115.1 uncultured Campylobacter sp.
AAATTTTACTTTTTCTTATTTTCGCTTTTTTGTGCGTTTAATGCCTCAAATTTTTGCCTTAAAATTTTAAAAACTTCGTGCTTGGATAGCTCGTATTTATCGTATATCACGGCATCGTCGTCGCCGATAGGCTGCATGAGGCCATCAGCTGCGCCGCGGTCTAGTTTACCTCTTTTAAATCTCACGTTTAAAACGTCGATTTTGCGTTTGGCATCTACGATGCGAACGCCGATTTCTTCGATGTCTTTAAAGTAAAATTTGGCGTTCTTGCCGCCTTTTTGCACCAAAAATCCGTCGTCATCGATGCTCAAAAAGCTAACTTGAAATATCTTTTTCACGCAAAAAACGGCGCAGATCACGGCAACGACCATCGTAAAAACGCCGGTCCCGCCTATGCCGTAATAAAAATACCCCGCGCACCCCGCCGCAAACAGCGCAACTGCCAAAAATAGCGCGCTTACCGCCCCTTTTTTATTTTCTTTCGTCGTCATTTTTTCGCCTTAATTAAATTTTACGGCTCATTATATCTTAAGTTATCGATTTTTCGGCATTACGGAATAAAAAATAATAATAAAGTAGAAAATTCGGCGCAAGCAGATCTTTAAGCGCCGAATTTAAGGATTATTTTATTTTAGCTTCGAGTGAGATTTCTACATCCGGATAGCTTTTGCCGCCGTGAAAAGGCTTAGCCGAAGCCGCAAATTTAGCAAACGTTTCGTCTAGTTTTAGATCAGCCACCAAATCAAGCGCGATCTTGGCTTTTAGCTTGCCGCCTTCGACCGTATACTGCGTTTTGTAAGACTTTGAGTTTCCTTTTACGCTAACTTCGACTTCAGCTTCGCCCGCTTTTTCGTCGCCGCTTACGGATACAATTTTAGCCGTTATTGCGTTGCTGTCAAAGATCATACCGATGCGTTTGTCGCGATCGGGCAACTTTGTATCGATATTTTTAGGATCGATGTTAAACTCAAAGGTTTTTAGAAAATCGGCAAAATTTGCGTTTTCCGCGCTTTTAAAGCCAAGATCTTTAAACGTACCCTCGACGGCTGTTTTGTTAGCTAACTTATAACCAACGAATTTGACGCTAGGGTTGCCATCTACACTAAAAGCAAATGCCGAAGCAGCCAAAATAGATGTGACAAGCGCACCTGAAATAATTTTTTTCATACACTCTCCTTAAGATTAAGATTAATAACTAATATCATTAGAACGGGAATTATATAACCCCTATCTTCAAAGAATGCTTAAATTGGATATTTTTTATCCTTTTTTATTAGTAATACCGTTTTTGCAGTACTTATAAAACACATCTAAGAAATTTAAAGCGCAAAAAATACTATAATCGCCGCACTAATTTGCTCCAAATTTAAATTACTCTTTCCTAAAAAGAGATAAAAAACCGCCACTTCTACCGCACTATCCGAAGCCTACACGCTGAAAATATTTCCTTTTCGAGTACCGCGCGGCAACCTAAAATGTAGCCAAATTTAACCAAAGCGGGGTATAATGCTAATGAAATAGCGGCTTAAGGAGGCGAAATGGGTTTAAATTTGAGCAAATTTTACACGCTTTTTGCCTTTTTTATCCTGATTTTTGCAGGCTGTGCGGACGAGAAGGGGAGCGCGTTTTTTAACGGCTACGTCGAGGGAGATTATCTTTACGTGGCACCTAGCGT
Source organism: uncultured Campylobacter sp. (assembly GCF_938040115.1). Lineage (GTDB taxonomy): Bacteria > Campylobacterota > Campylobacteria > Campylobacterales > Campylobacteraceae > Campylobacter_A. The sequence continues at coordinate 1,676 of NZ_CALHXD010000183.1, forward strand.
TAGCGGACGGATCGTAAATTTAAGCGTCAAAGAAGGGTCCGCCGTTCAAGAGGGCGAGTCACTTTTTGTGCTTGATAGCGCTGAAGCGTTAGCAAATTTAGACGCCGCAAAGGCTAACGTAGACGCGCTAGAGGCCGAGCTAGCCGACCTTAGCACTGGCAAGCGCCCAGAGGAGATCGAGCGGATAAATGCCGAGCTAAAACAAGCCAAGGCCGCGCTTTGGATCGCGGAGGCCAACCATGAACGCGCAAAGTCGCTGCTGGCCAAACATGCCGTTTCGCAAAAAGAATTTGACGCCGCAAAGGCGGAATTTGACCGCGCAAACGCCCTAGTTATCGAGCTAAACGCCGCGCTAAAAATCGCAAATTTGCCCGCTAGAAGCGAGCAGATAACAAGCCTAAAAGCAAAAATACAAGCAGCCAAAGCTAACGAGCGCGCCGCGCAGTGGAGACTAGAGCAAACCGCCGTCCTAGCGCCAAAATCCGGACTCGTCGAAGATATATTTTATAAAATGGGCGAGTTCGTCCAAAGCTCGCATCCAGTGCTATCTCTGCTACCTCCTAGCGAGGTCAAGATTAGGTTTTTCGTGCCCGCAGGCGCGCTGCCTAGCCTGCGCGAGGGGCAAAAAGCGCGCATTAGCTGCGAAGGGTGCACGGACTTTAGCGCTCGCATAGTAAAAATCGCGTCCGCTCCCGAGTACGCCCCGCCCGTCATCTACAACCAAACCTCGCAAAGCACGCTGGTCTATCTAGTCGAGGCCGTGCCCGAAAATAACGCGACCGCACTGCATCCGTCGCTACCGATAAAAGCGAGGCTAGAGCCGTGAACGCGCAAAATATCGCCGCTCAAATTCGGCGTTTAAATTTGGACGAAATTTCGCTCGGGCAAAATTTAAACGCACGCGGCGGTAAAATTTACGGCGCAAACAAAGCTCCGTCGCAGGCTGAAAGAAAATCAAATTTGAGCGGATCAAATTTAGCAAACGAGGTCAAAGCCAAATTTAGCCTTCATGAAAATTCGCGCGTAAAATTTAGCAGCTCAAATTTGCCGTCAAATTTTACAAACGCAGCAAATTTAACCGCAAACCAAAGCTCAAATTTGACTCCAAATTTGGGCCCAAAACAGCAGAGCGGCGACTACGCCATCGACGTTAGAGGCCTCACTAAAAAATTCGGCAAAAAGATCATCACGGACGGCGTCGACATCAGGGTCAAAAAGGGCAGCGTGTGCGGATTTTTAGGACCAAACGGTAGCGGCAAGACGACAACGATACGCATGCTTTGCGGCCTTTTAAAACCAGACGGCGGTAGCGGCAGCTGTCTGGGGTATGATTTCCGCAGCCAAAGCGAAGCCATACGCCTAAAAACGGGCTATATGACGCAGAAATTCGGCTGGTACGACGACCTTAGCGTGAGGGAAAATTTAGAATTTATCGCTAGACTTTTTGCGGTTAAAAACCAAAAAACGGCCGTAAGTCAAATCCTAGACCGCCTAGACCTCGCCCCGCGTCAAAACCACCTAGCGGGCAGTTTATCTGGCGGCTGGAAGCAGCGGCTAGCACTTGCAATGTGCCTCGTGCATAGCCCGGAGCTGCTTTTACTCGACGAGCCCACGGCGGGCGTAGATCCAAAGGCTAGACGCGAGTTTTGGGATATCATCCACGAACTAGCCCAGGACGGCATCACAGTGCTAGTCTCCACGCACTACATGGACGAGGCCGAGCGCTGCCACGAGCTCATATACATCGCCTACGGCAAGATCCTAGCCCGCGGCACGCAATCAGACATCATCGCCGGCTATAATCTAAACGTCTGGCAGCTAAGCGGAGATAGGGCGGGCGAAGCGGCGTCGCTGCTAGCCTCAAACGCCGCGCTTAGCGTTTCTGCGTTCGGTAACGGCTATCACGTAACCGCAAAGGACGAGGCTATGCTGCAAGAGGCAGTTAGAGGCCTTGCGATACCGCAAGGCGAGCTAAGCCTAATGCCGATAAAAGCGAGCCTGGAGGATGTTTTCATCCATCTGCTAGAGCTTTATAAAGACGAGCGGTTTTAGGAGTGACGATGAAATTTATCTCGTTTTCTAGAACCGCGGCGATGATTGTAAAAGAGTTTCGTCAAATTTTAAGAGACCGCGCGACGCTAGCGATGATCATCGCGATGCCGCTGATGCTGATGCTGCTTTTTGGTTACGCGATAAACAACAACCCGCGCCACCTGCCCTCAGCCGTAGTGATCGCTGATAGCGGCGGCAAGCTCACCCGCTCGCTAGTTAGCGCGATGAAAAATACGGAGTTTTTCGACGTCAAACACGTCGGCGCGGACGCGGACAGAGCTGAAGCCATGATGCAAAGCGGCGAGGCGCAGTTTATTATATATTTTCCGCCGAATTTAGAACGCGACCTTGTGCGAGGCCAAACGCCTAAAATTTTAATCGCCACCGACGCCACCGATCCCTCGGCAAACTCTGGTGCCGCGACTGCGCTGCAAATGGCATTTGAGCAGGCTCTAGCTAGAGATAAGCCCGGCTACGCGCAGCCTAGAGCGGAATTTGAGCTACGCGCACACTCTCGCTACAACCCGGAGCTACTCACGCGCTATCAGATCATCCCCGGGCTCATGGGTATCTTGCTCACGCTAACTACGATCCTGCTAACAAGCATATCGGTGACAAGGGAGTTTGAGCGCGGTACGATGGAAAATCTACTAGCCGCTCCGCTGCGCCCGGCCGAGGTTATGATAGGCAAAATTTTACCCTACCTGCTCATAGCCTATCTGCAAGTGGGCGCGCTTTTGCTGATGGCTAGACTGCTTTTCGGGTTGCCCGCTATCGGCGACTGGGCCGCGCTTTTTACGGCTTGCACTCTGCTAATGCTTGCAAATTTGGGTGTCGGCTTTACCTTTAGCACGCTAGCTCGCAGCCAGCTGCAGGCAATGCAGATGACTTATTTTTTCTTTTTGCCTTCGATGTTGCTATCTGGATTTATGTTTCCTTTTTACGGGATGCCCGCGTGGGCGCGGTTTATAGGCGAGTGCTTTCCGCTGACGCATTTTTTGCGTATCATTAGAGGCGTATGGCTAAAAAGCGCCCAGCTTAGCGATTTTTACTACGACCTAGCCGCGATTTTGGCGTTTTTATGCGTTAGTACGGCCATATCGCTCGCTAGGTATAAAAGGACGCTAGATTA
>NZ_CALHXD010000184.1 GCF_938040115.1 uncultured Campylobacter sp.
TCGGGCTGAGCGCGGCTAAACGCTACCACTACGCGCTGATCGCGGGTGGAGCAAGCCTGATGCTTTGCTATTCGCTTTTGCGCGGAGATTCAGGCGTAAAACTACTCTACATAACTAGCTTTGCGCCGCTTGTGTGGCACCTCTTTTTCGTCTTAAAAGTGCGGGAATGCCGCGACTTCGACGGGCAGCTAAAGGTAGTCGCACTCTGCACATTTGCGATGTCGGCGCTGTTTTTCATCGGGGAAATTTTAGGCTAAATTTAGCCTGATTATTGTTCCGTGCCATTGCGGGCGCCGAATAAATAATTCAAATTTTTCTCAAAATGTTGCGAAAAAGTTATATATTTACTTTTTTAAAATACACTTTCAGACATAAATCACAAGGAGAAAAAAATGAAAAAACTAATCAAATTTTCGCTAACAGCAGCGCTGGCAGCGAGCTTCGCAAACGCCGCAGTCTACGAGATCGACCCGGCGCACAGCAGCGTCGGTTTTAAGATCAAGCACCTAAGCATATCAAAAGTTAGCGGAAATTTCGGCAAATTTGACGCCGTGATCGACTACGACAAGGACACCAAAGAGCTAAAAGCACTCGAGGCTACCATCGAGACCGCCTCGGTAAATACGCAAAACGACAAGCGCGACGAGCACCTACGCAGCGCAGATTTTTTCAATGCGGACAAATTTGACAAAATCACCTACAAAATGGTCAAATTTGAAAAAGAAAGCGACACTGAAGGCAAGGTCGTGGGCACGCTCACGATGCACGGCGTCACTAAGCCCGTGGTGCTAAAATTCGAGCTTGGCGGCTTTACTGCGGATAAAAACGGCAAGGAAAAAATCGGCTTTAGCCTAGAGGGCGAAACTAAACGCAAGCTCTTTGAGATCGGGCTAGATACCTCAGAGATCACGCTATCTGACAAAGTCGAGCTAGAGATCGAAGTCGAAGCCAAAGAAAAATAAACCCGCAGCAAATTTAACCAAAGCCTGTTTTCTGGCTTTGGCTTATTTTTAAATTTTAAGTTTTCGTAAATTTGATAAACCGTGCAGCGCAAAAACCTGAACGGCAAAAACTCGAACTAAAATTTGACGCGTCAAAACACGATGTTAAATTTGAAAAACTAGCGAAACAGCCGCGCCAAAAGACGAATTTATAGCAAAAAACATCCGCTCGGGCTCGTAAAATACCCGATCACCGAGCGACTAAGTCGGCGAATCGGCAAATGCGCCCGCCGAGCCGCCGCAGAAAGCGTAAATTTACCCCTTGCGCCCTAGCAAATATAGTCTCAAAGCCTGCTCTGCGGTCATTTTTAGATTGTGCGTCGCGGTTTGCTTATCCATCGCCTCCTCTAGGCTCACGGGCTCGTTTAATACGCTAAAAAACGCGTCGATGCCGTTTTCGTTACAGCCGCCGGCACACGGCGACACGCTACCGGCTAGCGCAATGACGGGTTTGCCGTATTTTTTGGCGATCTTCGCCACTCCGGTCGGGGTCTTGCCCATCGAGCTTTGAAAGTCCAGTCGCCCCTCGCCGGTGATGATTAGATCGGCGTTTTTCACGTCTTCTTCGAGGCGGATTTCCTCCATGATGATGTCGATGCCGGGCTTTAGTTTGGCGTTTAGGTAGCTCACAAACCCGTACCCTAGCCCGCCTGCCGCGCCCGCGCCCTTAAAGTTCCAAAATTCGCTCGAAAAGTGCTCGCTCGTCGCGCTCGCAAAGCTAATGAGCCCAGCGTCTAGATCCTTTACCATCTGCTCGTCCGCGCCCTTTTGCGGGCCGTAAACGTAGGCCGCGCCGTTTTTGCCAAACAGAGGATTATCCACGTCGCAAGCCACGAGGAATTCGCACTCTTGCAACTCGGGTGCCACGTTTTTGTTTGAGATCTTGGTGATTTTTATGAGGTTTTCACCTTTACCCTCGAGCAACTCGCCGTTTTCGTCAAAAAACTCGTATCCAAGCGCGCTTAGCATGCCCGTGCCCGCGTCGTTCGTAGCGCTACCGCCGATACCGACGATAAATTTACGCGCGCCTTTGCTAATGGCATGCAAAATCATCTGCCCAAAGCCGTAAGTGCTCGTTTTCATCGGGTTTCGGCGCTCTTTTTCCACCAGCATGAGCCCGCTAGAAGACGCCATCTCGAGGATGCCCAGCTCGCCTGCTAGCGCGTATCTGGCAGGGATCTTTTCGCCGAGAGGATTTTGCACGATGACGTCGATAAACTCGCCGTTTAGCGCGTCTGCTAGCGCCACCACGCTACCCTCGCCGCCGTCTGCGATGGGCTTTACCACCACTTCGTCCACTTCGCTCCCTAAGGCCTCGATGCCCTCCTTTACGGCGTTGCCGGCCTCGAGGGAGCTCAAAGAGCCCTTGAAAGAGTCGATTGCTATTAGTATTTTCATTTGTTTTCCTTTTTTGGCAAGGCTTGTCTTTTGAGCGCTTTTTCAGTTGCGCTTCGCTCACTGCTTTGCAAGAAGCGGAGCTGGCTAAAATTTAGCTCGGCGTACTATCTTTGCTTCGTTGCACTCGCAACTGCAAGCAGAAGTCCAGCCTAAGCTAAATTGTATCTGCGCAACCCCAAAAATCATCTCAAAATACTTCGCCTTAAATTCTACGGTCTGATTTTATCAAATTTAGTTTTAAATCGCGAGCCAAATTTGGCTTCATTGCAAATTTAAAAACGTGCCGCGCGATAGCGCCACATAAACCTGCACACAGTGCAGCAACCTCTCACGTGCAGTTGGATTACAGAGGACTTTTGCGTCCGCTACGCTTGTCTTGTGCTTGCACTCTCTTTGAGAGCTGCAAAGTAGACCGTAATTCAAGCCACTTCCCCTTAACAAAAAAGCTTAGCGCATAATGCTAAATTTAACCAAATCAAATTTAACATTTTCAAGATGCGGGTCTGGGCGGACAAATTTGAAAATTTACTGTTACTACCGTAGAGAGTGCAGTCTCGTCACGCCGAAACCGCACTCAAATTTAACCGTCAAATTTACAGCAAAATAAGCGACGCTACCCAAACCGTCGCCATACCCACGATACCCATTATAAATGTAAGCATCGTCTGGGTCTTGTAGCCCTGCTCCGGCGACATCTTGCTAAAGTTCGTAACGACCCAGAAATAGCTATCGTTAGCGTGCGAAACCGTCATCGCGCCCGCAGCGATCGCCATCACCGTTAGCACCGCACCCATCTCGCTCGTGAGTCCTAGCGCGCTCATCATCGAGCCGCTATCGGTGAAAAGCCCCATGATAGAGGCGGTCGTAGTGAGCGCCACGGTCGAGCTGCCCTGAGCGGTCTTGATGATAGCAGAGATAACAAACGGGAAAAATATGCCCACAGTGCCGATGAGATGGGCATTTGCCTTCATAAACTCGACAAATCCGGCCTTAGCGATGACGTTGCCTAGCACGCCGCCCGCAGCCGTGATAAAGAGGATAGGTCCCACGATCTTTAGCGTTTCGTTGGTCATGAAGTTAAATTCGCCCAGCTTGCCCGTTTCGGCCAGCAAGATAACGGCAAATAGCACACCGACGCCAAGCGCTATGATCGGGTTGCCTAAAAATAAAGCATAACTCGCAAACGCGCCCTCTAGCTTTAGTATCGAGACGACCGAACCCAGCGCCATCAGCAAAATCGGCATAAAAATCGGCGCCAAGCTCAAAAACGCGCAAGGTAGCTTACCGTGCTCTTTGATGATCTCGTCGTAACTCTTGCCCACTTCGGCAAGATCTTCCTTTAGGCTCACTTTTGCGCCGATGGTTTTAGCAAAAAGATAGCCCGCGATGAGAACCGGTATCGAAACTACCGCACCCACGGCGATGACTAGCAGCAGGTTGTGCCCCACGCCCACGGCTCCAGCGGCCGCTATCGGGCCTGGAGTCGGCGGTATAAACACGTGCGAGGTGTATAGGCCGCACGAGAGCGCGACGGCCATAGCTACGGGGTTGGCGCCGATCTTTTCCTTTATCGCGCGGCGGATCGGATCTAGCACCACAAAGCCGCTATCGCAAAAGACCGGGATACCGACAATCCAGCCCATGATGAGCATGGCTAGCTCGGGGCGCTTGTCGCCTACGCAGCGCACGACCATATCGGCTAGCTTTAGCGCCGCACCCGTCTTTTCCAGCGCCATACCGATGAGCGCGCCAAGGATAATGACGATGCCTATGCTTTTAAATATCCCGCTAAATCCCTCTCCGATGATCGCGGGAACCTTGACCAGGTCGATACCCGCGACGACGGCTAGGGCGAGCGAGACGAGCATGATCGCTATAAAGGGGTGAACCCCGAACTTAGAAATCAGCACGATCATAACGACGACCGCGATGACGAAGCAGACGATGAGAGCAATACCGCTCATAACAGCTCCTTTCGGATAAAATTTTTGCCTAACGCAATATTACCGAAATTTGTTTTTAAAATATCTAAATTAGATTTGAAATTTTAGTTCCATTTTATGTAGCGAAGGCCGAATTTGACGACTCGGCAGCGATTGATTTGGAGCGTTTAAGAGCATAAATTTGACGGCGGTTTTTATGGAGCTTGGCTGCCATCTACGGCATCAAAAACTAAAATTTAGCAAACAAGCCGTACTTATCCGCCAAAAGATAAAGTCCTAAAAATAGCGCGGCATATAAAACGGTTTTAAATATTTTTAGCAAGGCGTGCAAATTTGATCCTTTTTGTTTCGTTAAATTTGCGAAATCTTAGCCAAAGGGCGGTTAAATTTGAGTGAAATTGGGGTGGAGAGTTGAAAAATGCGGGAGTAAATTTGGGACGGGTTACCTCAGCCGTTTTAGGCGCATTTTTGAAATTTTATATATTTTCGAGCTTGCGTTTTGGCTGAAATTTTGATCCAC
>NZ_CALHXD010000185.1 GCF_938040115.1 uncultured Campylobacter sp.
CTAGTTTACGAGCTACGAGAGCTGAAAGTGAATTTTATAAACTAATTTTCAAATTTGAAAAATAAAGATATTTAATTTTAATGCTCTGCCGTAAATTTAAATATCTTTTAAAATTTCATCCACGATTTTTCGTGCGCCGTCACTATCTATCTGCTTGGAAAGCTTGCTTGAAATTTGCGCTATATCCATCTCGTTTATCAAATTTAGCATCTCATCCGCATCGATCTCGCCGCCTTTTTGAAAGCAAAATTTGGCCAAATTTTGATCCACGAGAAATTTAGCGTTAAAAACCTGATGATTGTTTGCGGCGTAAGGATAAGGCACGAATACGGTAGGCAGTGCATTTGCCGTGAGTTCCCACAGTGTGCCCGCCCCTGCGCGGCTTATCGCTAGATCGGCACGGCTCATCTTAAGCTCTATTTTAGGATCAAAGTCAAAAAGCTCGAGCTCATCGCTGCTAAGACCAAGCTTCTTATACTCCTCTTGCAAGCTCTCAAGCCCGTTTTTGCCGCACTGATGGATGATTTTTACGCCTTTTTCTTTAAAAATCGGAGCCAGCTTTAAGGCTAGCGAATTTATCGCCGCCGCGCCCTGCGAACCGCCTAAAAATATCACCGTTTTTAGCTCGCTGCGAAGCCTAGCCGAGCTAAAAAATCTCTCCGCGACGGGATAGCTAAAAACAGGCTTAAAATACGAGCTAAAAAAGCCCTTTGCAAGCGGTTTTAAAAGCTTGTTTAGGTTGCCGATCACGGCGTTTTGCTCGTGGATAAAAAGCGGCGTGCGTGAGATAATCGCTGCAAATGACGCAGGCGCAGCGCTGTATCCGCCTACGCTAACTACGGCTTTTACGCCTTGGGTCTTAAAGATTTTGCGGCATTTAAAGGCTAAATTTAGGATATTAAAAAGCGAAAAAAGCTTGCCCAGCCCCTTTTTGTTTACAACTCCGCTGCTGGGTAGGAAAAATTTCTCGCTAAATGCGGCGTCGTTTTCAAACCACATTTTATCCTGTCCGCTGCTTGAGCCTACAAATATCGTCCTACATCCGCGCGATACCAGTTCTTCGTTTAGAGCTTTTGCGACAGCCAGGTGTCCGCCAGTGCCGCCTCCGCAGATAACGATAGCGCTGCTTTGCAGACTACTTTCGATTTTGTTTTGGGCTTCGCCGTTAGTCAAATTTGACGGCGAAATTTCAGCCGAAATTTGTTCTTTATCTTTTAAATTTTCGGGCGTCAAATTTTACTCCTTGTCGTTTAATTTCGGACGTTCAAATTTGAGTTTAAATTTGCGTTGCAAGTCAAATTTGAGCTCAATCTTTTACCTTTTTGCTCACCATCAGCACCATGCCGACCCCTATGCAAAGCGCTAGGATCGAGCTGCCACCGTAGCTTAGAAACGGCACGGCGATGCCTTTGATAGGCGTGATCGAGGTGATGCCGTATGAGTTCATGATAAACGAAAACGAGATGAGAAGCCCGACGCCGAGCGTAAAGAGGTGGTAGACTTTGTTTTCACTCCTTGACGAGACGCGAAAGATGCGGAAAAGCAAAATCAAAAGAAGCGACGTGATGATAAGTATCCCCAGCACCCCGACCTCCTCGGCGATACCGGCAAGTACGAAGTCCGTGTGCACTTCGCTCAAAAATCCGAGCTTAAACACGCCAGCTCCCAGCCCTTCGCCGAAAAATCCGCCGTGCTTTATCGCATTAAGCGAGTGCGAGATCTGATATGGCTCAGGTACGCCCTCGACGCGAAACATATTTGCCATACTTTCGGGCATTAGCGAAAGAACCATATTTTGCACCGTGCCCCACCATGATTTTATACGCAAAATTCGGTGCTCCGACGTAAAAATAGCGACAAAAGCAAGCACTGAAGCGCCCGCCATACCGATGACGAAAAGCCGCTTGCTAGTACCGGCAAAAAGCATCATAACGATAAGCGTAAGCGCCAAAACGACGACTTGTCCGAGGTCGTTTTGAAGAATAGCGATGAGATAAACGGCTATCAAAAACAAAAACATATAAGGCAAAATGAGCTTAAATTCCTGCTTTAGACTCTTTTTGCTGCCGTCGATCTTGCGCGCAAAACTCCATGCCAAAAAGTAAACGAAACCGATCTTAAAAAACTCAACAGGTGCCAAAGAAAAACCCGGCAAGCGTATCCAGCGCTTCGCACCGCCCGCATCGGTAACCAGCGAGCTAGGTAGCGCGTGCATAGCTCCCATCGCGATAGCGCAAAAGCCAAACAGACAAAAGCCGATCCAGACCATGGATTTGTCAGGATCTAGGCGCGAGATGCCCCACATCAAAAATATCCCGATCGCCCCCACGACAAGCTGTCTGATGAAAAAATGATAAGGCTCGTAGTTAAAAAAAAGCACGGTAAAAACGGGCAAGGATAGCGAAAAAACGATACCGATAGTAATGAGCGCGACGCAAGAGTAAAATATCCACTTATCCGCCTGCATTTTTCCCTTTCCCGAGTTAAATTTAAAGGCCGATTTTACTTAACTATGACTTACAAAGATGTTAATTGGATATTTATAAATTTCAAATTTAGTTCAAAAATCGTCCGAGAAAAATCAAAAATATACTAATATAAATTATATAGATGTAAAATTTTAATTTTGTATTAAGTAAACAATTTGTAACATACGCGCGTTATGCAAATTTAGCATAAAACCAATAAGGAGTCTAAATGAGAGTGAAATTTTCAGTTGCCGCATGTGCGGTTTTGGCGCTATTTGCAGCGCAAGCAAATGCCGCAGATACGGTTAAGCTAGAAGGCGTCGAGATAAACAGCGTCGGCGACAACATCAGCGAGAGCGGTATCAGCGAGGGCATCCTAGCTAAAAACGTACAAAACGGTATCCTAGCTGGCAAAAAGGTGCTAGACACCCCGTATCAGATAAGCACGATCACAAAAGAAACGATGAATCACCAAGGCGTGACCGGCTTTGAGGAGGCGGTGAAATACTTCCCGTCCGCGCAGGTTCAGATGAGAGGCGGCACCACGGTCGGTCGTCCGCAAACTCGCGGCTTTGAGGGTAGCGTCGTGGGTAATGTTTTTTGGGACGGTTTTTACGCTATTTCGACTACCGCGATCCCGATGGCGATGTTTGAGAGCTTGCAGATACAAAACGGTCTTGCCGGCTCGCTCTACGGCCCGCAAAATCCGGTCGGCGTCTTTAACTACACTAGAAAACGCCCGGTAGATAACGAGCACAGCATCTGGGCGGACTACGCTTCGCGAGAGCACTTTGGCGTGGGCGTGGATAGCTCGATGAAATTTGACAAGGTGGGCTATCGCGCGGTCGTATACGGCTCAGACGGCGCAAAACAAGTAAAAGACAGCAACTACCAGCGCCGTCTAACCAGTCTCACGCTCGAGTTTTATCCGACCGAGTCGCTTACGTTTGAGACTGCGGCTAGCTACTACGAGCACAACACTCACGGATTTGCGGGACTTTTTGCGCTTTACGTAAAAGACGGCATGATCAGAAACGACCTAAAGCTACCAGATCCGGTCGATAACAAAACTCCGGGCCTTGGTCAGCCATACGGCGGTATGAATCTAAAAACGACGACAGCTAGCGCTAAATTTAAATACGCTCCGAGCGAGGATTGGTATTTCGAGGGCGGATATCAGTTCCAGCGAGCCGATCGCCATATACACAGCGTCGTAAACAGAATCACCGATAAAAACGGCAACTACGATACCTATCACAGCGGCGGAGCGACCGCGGCGTATAGATTTGATCTACCTAGCGGCTATCTAAAGGCGGTCACGGACTTTGATACTTGGGGGCTAAACCATAACTTTAGCGTGCAGGCAAACGGATACAGATACGTGCAGTATCGTTACTCAAATTTAAGCACGACTACAAAAGCGGGCTCGGCAAATATCAACGATCCTAAAGTTTTCCCGCATCCAAACTCAAAAAAAGGCTCGAATTTATATAAACTCAGCACGACCGATATGAAAAATATCTCCGTGCTAGACGATATCACGATAAATGATAACTTTAGCTTGCTATTAAGCCTCTCAAACAGCTGGATCAAAGAGCGCACTCGCCCGGTCATAACCGCTACGCAAAGACAGCTAAAACCTATCGTGACCAAATACGACGAATCAGGCCTTAGCTACGGCGCGAGCCTGGTTTATAAACCTGTTGAAAACGTGAGCACCTATATTACCTTTGCCGATAGCTTGCAACAAGGCGGCAGTGGCACGAACACCGACGGCACGACTAGCGTGCTAAAACCGTATCGCTCGAAACAATACGAAATAGGCGCCAAAGCTCGTATAAACGAAATCGACTTTAGCACGGCGGTGTTTAGGATACAGCGCCCTATCTCCTATGTCGGCGGTAACGGCAGATACGACGTCCAAGGCGAGCAGGTAAATACGGGCTTTGAGTTTATGAGCGGCGGCAAAATCACGTCAAATTTAAGCGTTCTAGGCGGATTTACGCTGATAAACTCTAAATTTAAAGATCCGCTACTAAAAGGCGCAAACGGCAAAGTCGTAAACGGCGTGCCTAAACTAAACTCGAATTTGCTATTTGACTACGTCGTGCCAAATACCGAAAAGCTAGCATTTAGCGCAAATTTCCACTACACGAGCAAGATGTACATCGACGATCTAAACACTCAGGCTACGCCTAGCTTTTTTGTCACGGATCTTGGCGTGAGATACGTTAGCCGCGCCATGCTGGGCAAGCAAACCACCTTGCGCTTTAACGTAAATAACGTATTTAACAAAAAATACTGGGCGGGCATGTATCCTGCAAGCGCCGACGGCGCAGGCACCAGCGCTAGCGTTCTTGGCGTAGCTAACGGGCTAAGCCTGGGCGAGAGCA
>NZ_CALHXD010000186.1 GCF_938040115.1 uncultured Campylobacter sp.
GACCTCCTCGATATTTTCGTTATCTAGGCTAGCGCTCGTCGCACCCAGCCACATGGTCGCTTCATAGATTTTTGGCGTTTTATCTATGTAGTTAAAAAGCCGCGCGTGATTGCCTAGAGCTACGATGAGGCAGCCGCTGGCAAAGGGATCTAGCGTGCCCGAAAAGCCAGCTTTTTTGACGCCGTATTTGCGCTTTAGCCTGCTTAAAAAATGATTTGAGCTTATGCCTGCGGGCTTGTTTGCGACGAAAAGCGCATTCATTTAAATTTGCCCTTTGGAGGCTGCGCTAAATTTGCGTCGTTTTTCAAATTTAAGCATAGAGCGTCAAATTTGAGCGCATAAATTTGATCAAATTTAACGCCGAATTTGGCACGACTAGCCTCAAATTTACTCATTTTTACACCGCTTTTTCGACGAAGCTAGACATTATCTCGCGGCTGATTCCGCCGAAATTTATCGTTAGTTTTAGCTCTTTTTTGATCTTCGTTACCGCCGTCACGCGCCCGATACCGAAAATTTTGTGTTTGACGAGATCGCCTTTTTTGTATTCGCCAGAGGCTTGCGTTTGCGTCTGGATGATGAGACTGCCGCTGCAAACGCCTGCCTCGCTTAAAAATCTACTCTTTTCCAGCCTCGTTCTCTGACCTTTGTAAAAGCGCGAATTTACAAAGCTTAGCGTTAGCGTTTTTTTGGCGCGGGTGATGGCGACGTAGGCTAGGCGTCGCTCCTCCTCGATGTCGCTGCCCTCTCCTAGCAGCGGGAAGAACCCCTCCTCAAGCCCGATCACGAAAAGATGCTCAAACTCAAGCCCTTTACTCGCGTGGATACTCATGATCGAGATCGCCTCGCCGCCGATGTTATCCTGCTCGCTTTGTAGCGCGATCTCGTTTAAAAACTCCTCGATAGAAAAGCTTGGATTTTGCTTGATTTGATCTTTGATCGTAGCGTAAAACTCGTCTATATTTGCCACGCGCTCGGCGCCGTCAGGCAAGCTCTCGTAGTATTTTTTGATGCCAAATTTGGCTTCCAGTTTATCCACCAGCTCGTACGGCGAGTCGCACTCTTTTAGCTCTCTTAAATTTGCCACAAATTCGCCGAGGCTCGAGACGATTTTTTTGCTTAGATCTTTGTCGTTTTCGTCTAGGCTTGATATCGCTTCAAATAGCGAAAGCTTATGCTCGAAGGCGATTTTTTCGATCTTTGCGAGGCTTACCTTACCTAGGCCGCGTTTTGGGCGGTTGATGACGCGCTTTAGCGAGAAGTCGTCGTTTTCGTTTGCGACCAGTCTTAGGTAGCTGATGACGTCCTTGACCTCGGCACGCTCGTAGAATTTGACACCGCCGACCATTTTATACGGGATTTTTTCTTTGGTTAGGCCTTCTTCGAGCGAGCGGGAAAGGGCGTTTATGCGGTACAAGATCGCGATATCGCTAGCCTGCGCGCCGCTATCAAGCAGTTTTTTGATACGTTTGGCTACCTTTAGGCTCTCCATCGTTTCGTCGTCTGATTCCATTAGCGCCACGTCCTCGCCGCCTTCTTTGGTGCTTTTTAGTTCTTTGCCGAGGCGGTTTCTGTTGTGGTCGATGAGCTCGTTTGCCGCGCGTAAAATTTGACTCGTCGAGCGATAGTTTTGCTCTAGTCTTATGATTTTGGCGTCTTTAAACTGATCTTTAAAATTTAATATATTTTCGATTCTTGCGCCGCGCCAGCCGTAGATACTCTGATCATCGTCGCCCACGACTGCGATATTTTCGTGCGTTAGACAGAGCTTGCGCAGGAGTTTGTACTGAAGGTCATTGGTGTCTTGATACTCGTCCACCATCACGTAGGCATACCTGCGTGAGATCTCGCGCGCTAGAGCTTCGTCCTCGTCTAAAATTTTATAGCTAAGGCAGAGCAGATCGTCAAAATCCACGAGGTTATTCGCGGCTAGATACTCCTCGTAAAGCTTATAAATATTTGCCAGTTTTGCGTGGTAGCCGTCTTTGAAATTTTGTCCGTTTGCAAACATGCCGCCGTGATTTAGCACCTCTTCTACGCTTAAAAGCGAGTTTTTAAAATTTGAGATCTCGCTAGCTAGTACCGAGGTTGGAATATCGCCCTCAAAGCCTTTTAAGATACGCTTTTTATCGTCGGTATCGATGATGACGAAGTTGTTTTTGCGCTTTAGGCGGTCGATGTAAAATTTCAAAAACAAAAGCCCGAATTTGTGAAAAGTGCAAAGCAGCGGAGTGAAGTTTTTACCTGCGTCACCCAGCATTTTTAGCGCGCGGGTTCGCATTTCGCTTGCGGCTTTGTTGGTAAAGGTTAGCGTTAGGGTATTTGACGGCGGGATACCTAGTTCGCTTATGAGATAGGCTAGGCGAGTGGTGATTGTTTTGGTTTTACCGCTGCCGGCTCCTGCCAAAATCAGCATCGCTCCGTCTGTGTGCGAGGCCGCCTCGCGCTGGCTTTCGTTTAGTTCGTCTAGTAAATCGGGCATTAAATTTCCTGCTTTATTTATTAAAATGATTAAATTCTAACAAAATAAGCTTAAAAATCGCCGCTGATTTAAATTTGGGTCTGATTAAGAGCGTTTTCAGATATAAATCAATACAATATTAAAAATATGATTTTATAAGCTGATATAATAATAAGGAGTCTGATGTGATCAATGACTTTAGTAAATTTTATACCTTTATGGAGATAGTTAAGGAGCGTAGTTTCTCAAAGGCTTCAAGGGCTCTAGGCATCTCGCAGCCTGCAGTCACTTTGCAGATGAAAAAGCTCGAGGAGATGCTGCAAGCCACGCTAATAATGCGTAAGAAAAATGGCATCGTCCTAACTCACGAGGGCGAGAAATTTTACAAACTCTGTACTCAGTTTGAAAGCGCGATGTTTCGCTTTAAAGACGAGCTGGCGCACATAAAAACCGATAAAGTACCGCTAGTAATCGCAACCACCCAGCTCATCGCCGAGGCGGTCATCTCGATACTGCTGGATAAAATCTCGCAAAGCGTAGGCAGCGAGCTAGACATCAGGATAAAGGAGCAAAACGAGCTCATAAACTACCTAAAAGACCGCCGCAGCGACATCGCTATCATCCTGGAGCAGTCGCTTGATAGCAGCTTGCTCGTTAAAAAGCTATTTGACTACGAGCTGATTTTGGTTTCAAATAAAAAAATCGCCGAAAGCGTGAAGCCTGAGGAGCTTATCAAGTTTAAATTTATCAAAGATAGGACGCGAACTTATCTCGATGATATTTTGCATAAGCACGGCGTGGACGCGCATGCGCTTGACGTGGCGTATTCGCTAGACGGTTCGATAATGGTCTGTCGCGCGTTGGCGTCAAACCATGCCGATACGTACGTGGCGTTTTTACCGAGATTTTTGATCGAAAACGAGCTAAAAAACGGCAGGCTGTTTGAGATAAACATCTCTAAATTTAAGCTCACTCGCTCGGTTTATGCCGCTGCGTTAAAAGAAAACGAGGAAGTGCTACATAAATTTCTAAAGATTAAGACTAGTTTTAATTTTTAATTCGCTTTAGCGCGGACGCTAAATTTGACCAAAATCGGTCTTTGCGCCGCATAAATTTAAAATACTCTCGCGCAAAGCCAAATCGGGAGCAATCTCGGTTTGGCGATTTTTATAATTTCAAATTTTAAAACCAAGCCGTCAAATTTGACTATAAATTTATCATTTTTTAAAAGCAAAAAATAAGCTAAAAATAAAGCAAGCAGACGGGCAAGAGCCCGTCCGAATAAGAATACGGCTTAAAACGTAAATTCCCAGTTTAGCCTGAAATTTCTGCCCGCAGAGTAGAAGCGGTTGATACCTAGCCCCGTGGTTCTATCGATCATGTTCATGGTGCCAAAAGGCCTAATAGAGCGCGCGGCGTCCCAAGTGATGTATTTTTCGTTAGTTAGGTTATAA
>NZ_CALHXD010000187.1 GCF_938040115.1 uncultured Campylobacter sp.
ACAAAATAAAAGAATTTGAAGCCGTCAAAGACGAAGTCCTAAAAGATTATAACCTAAAGCAAACTAAAAAAGTCGCGCTTGAAGAGTATTTAAAAATCAAAAAAGACGAGAAACAAGCAGACGTCTCGATATCTACATTTGAAGATAATGCAAGTTTGCCGATGGATGAGCTAAAACTAGCAAAAAAGGGCGACACGCTAAAGCCGTTTGAATACGAAGACGGCTATATGATAGTAAAGGTAAAAGAGATCGTAGCGCCTAGAGTAATGAGTTTTGACGAGGCGAAAGAGCAAATTTTAGAACTTTACAAAGAGCAAAAAACGAAAGAAATCGTAGAAGCAAAAGCAAAAGAGTTGCTTGAAAAAGGATTTCAAGGTACCGATATAGGATTTGTTAGTAGAGATACTGTGAAGGCCGAAGGTGGGTTAAGTGAGGGTGAGTTTAATATCTTCGTCAATCGCCTTTTTGAAAAAGGCGGCAAAAAAGGCTATGTTGTACTCGGCGATAAAGCCGTAGTTTACGAGATAACGGAACAAAAACTAACAAATAGCGAAAAAGAGAAAGAGTATAAAGAGATAATAACGCAAAATGTAGGCTTCTTGAAAAATAACGAGCTCATTAAGGATTTAACAGCCATGTTGTCCAAGCGTTACCAAGTAACAAATTATTATACAAAAAAATAAGAAGGCATCTGTTTTGAGTACTAAAATTTTAGGTATTGACGTAGGCTCTGTTCAAATTTGCGCTGTGATAGGCCAGCACGATGAAACAGGACTTAAAATAATCGGAATAGGAACTGCAAAAACTCAGGGTATAAAAAAGGGCGTAATAACAAATATCGAGCTCGCATCAAAATCAATAAAAAGCGCTTTAATAGACGCTCAAAGAGTGGCGGGCACAAGATACGAAAAAGTAGTGGTTTCAATCTCGGGAGCCTATACAAAAAGCGTTGACAGTAACGGTGTGGTAAATGTTCCCACGTATGAAATAGGCATAAAAGAGATACAACGCTCGATGTCCGAGTCTGAGCGAAGGGCACAAATCCACAGCGACTACGAAAAACTACACATACTTCCTTATAATTTCAAAGTAGACGACCAGGAGCATATAGAGGATCCTTTGGGTATGAACGGTAGCAGGCTCGAGGTGCAAACGCACATCATAATGGCGCAAAAATCATCTCTTAGTAACCTAAGAAAAGCGTTAAATTTGGCTGGAGTCGAGCCTGATAATATCGTACTTTCCAGCTACGCTTCGGCTATCGCGACGCTAAATCAAGATGAAAAAGATTTGGGTGTAGCTTTTATAGATATGGGCGGTGCAACTTGCAATATGATAATTCACTCTGGAAATTCGATAAGATATAACGAATTTTTAGGTATAGGTTCGTCAAATATAACAAATGATCTATCCGCTACGCTTCATACGCCTATTTTAAAAGCTGAAGATATAAAATTAAATTACGGAATTTTGCTAAATAATGCCAACGAACTAGTTGAGATCCCGCCTATTAACGAAGATGGCAAGGTGCAGGAAGTATCTCTTGATGTTATTTCAAACGTCATATATGCAAGAGCCGAAGAGACGCTAATGATACTTGCAAAAATGCTCGAAGATAGCGGATACAAAAACTCAATAGCCGCAGGCGTAGTTCTTACCGGCGGCATGACTAAGCTTGAAGGCATCAGAGAGCTTGCTATAGCAGTATTTGACAATATGCCGGTGCGAATAGCAAGACCAAAGGAAATGGAAGGGCTATATGAAATTTTAAGAGATCCGGCAAATTCTTGTGCGATAGGACTTTGCATGTACGGTGCAGGCTACTTTACGCCTTATGAAATCGACTCTGAAAAGAAAATGCGATATAAAGACGAGGTCGTAGTAAAAAATAAGCTTTTAAAAGATATAGTCTATGACAATGGAGTAAAAATCGAAGATAAAAAAAATATCGAAGAAGTCGATAATAAAATATTTAGAGGAAGTACTCTAGATGATAACTATATAGATGATTTAAGAATCGATGACGACAGAACTTTACAAGACGAACTAAATGAAGATTTAAATAAAAAAGAAAAAAAACCAAATATTTTTTCTGTGATTTGGAATAAAATAACACAACTATTTTAAAAGGAGATTGGATCAACTATGGGTAACTTTATGGTAGAAGAGAAAAAGCCTTCATACGGCGCAAAGATAAAAGTAGTAGGCGTAGGTGGTGGTGGTGGAAATATGATAAATCATATTATTAGAGAAAAAGGCGACGAAATGGATATCGATCTAATAGTCGCCAATACCGATGTAAAAGCACTTGATAGCTCTTTGGCCTTTACAAAACTTCAACTCGGCGAAAAGATTACAAAAGGTCTTGGTGCTGGTATGAATCCGGACGTAGGAACTAAAGCCGCCCAGGAAAGTTACGAAGAGATCAAATCTACACTTGAGTACTCAGATATCGTATTTATAGCATCAGGCCTTGGAGGCGGTACCGGTACAGGCGCAGCTCCGGTAGTAGCACAGGCAGCTAAAGAGATCGGCGCTTTAACTATCTCAGTTGTTACTATGCCGTTTGATTTTGAGGGTAAAAAGCGCTACAATCTAGCCCTAAAAGGTCTTAACGAGCTAAAAAAAGAGTCCGACTCTATAGTCGTTATACCAAACCAAAGACTAAAATCTCTTATAGACAAAAAAGCCGGTATAAAAGAAAGTTTTAAAATAGTTGATAACGTTTTAGCTCGAGCCGTCAGCGGTATGTGTACCATAGTTCTTGATTCGGGAAATAGCGACATAAACTCCGACTTTGCCGACGTCAAAAAAGTCATGGAACACCGCGGTATGGCGCTACTTGGCATAGGCGAATCAGAAGGTGAAGGCGCAGCCCAGGAAGCAATAAAAAATGCAATACAATCTCCACTACTAAGCGACATTACCATAAATGGTGCGGTCGGCGTTCTGGTACACTTCAAATATCACCCAGACTCTCCTTTCAGCGATATAGAGGAAGCTATGAACCTAGTGCAAAAAGCTGTAGACGATGAAGCCGATATCATATTCGGTACGACAAGCGACGAAAGTTTTGAAAATAACAAAATTCAAGTTACTATAATAGCCACCGGCTTTAGAGACAAAGAGGAAGAAAGACCTACGCCAGTAGCCTCTACGCCCGACGCTGCATTTAAAAAGTCAAGAAATCCGATTTTAGATGAAAGAATCAGCAGACTAAAGGTTAGCGGCGGATACAATAGCGAAGAAGCAACTAATATGCTAGAAACGCCATCGTATATCAGAAACCAAATGGATTAATGAATAAGGATTGGTCTTCCAATCCTTTTAAAATTTAAAGCACAATAATTAGGTAGTAAGTTAAATTTTATATTATTCTAAATTTGGCTAAAAATTAAGTTGCAAGTAATAAATTGATTTTTTAACAAATTATACTATATTTCGTTAGTCACAATATATTCAGGATATTCTTATTTTACAATAAAATTATTCCACTAAAAATAATTTCAAAAACATAGTTTTTTACATTTTATACTACCCCAAAAATACTATAATATAACGCCAAACAAACCCAAACGAGCGAGCGCGACGTATCACAAGCTAACGTAACGTGCAATGCGGCA
>NZ_CALHXD010000188.1 GCF_938040115.1 uncultured Campylobacter sp.
CTAGCGGATGAGAGTTTTAGCTATTTTGCCTGGGATCAGCGCGGACACGGCAGGAGCGAGGGCGAGCGGGGCGACGCGCCGAGTATCGGCCGCCTCATCGCCGACGTGGACGAGTTTGTAGCGCATATCGAGCAGAGATTTGGCTTTGAGACGCAAAATCTAGCCGTGATAGCCCAAAGCGTGGGCGCCGTGCTGGTCTCGGCGTGGCTGCACGACTACGCTCCGCGCGTTCGCTGCGCGGTGCTGGCTAGTCCCGCGTTTAGCGTGAAGCTTTACGTACCGTTTGCTAGAGCGGGTCTAAAGGCGCTTTACAATGCGCGCGGAAATTTTTTCGTAAACAGCTACGTCAAGGCGCACTATCTCACGCACGACAAACAGCGCCAGGCCAGCTACGACGCCGACTCGCTCATCACTCGCGCGATCTCGGTGCGCATACTGCTGGGGCTTTACGAGGCGGCGCAGCGCGTGGTTTCGGACGCCGCCGCGATCACGACGCCTACGCTACTGCTGATCTCGGGCGATGACTGGGTCGTGGAGCACGCCCCGCAGCACGAGTTTTACAACGCTCTTGGCGCGCGCGTAAAAAGGCGCGAGATTTTAGATGGATTTTACCACGATACGCTGGGCGAGAGCGAGCGGGAGAGGGCGTTTGAGATCGTGCGCGAGTTCGTCGGCGAGCGCTTTAGCGCGCCTTTTAGCGAGGTGGACTGCACGCATGCGGACGAATACGGCTTTAGCCGCGAGGAGGCCGATAGGCTAGCTACGCCGCTGCCGAGATTTAGCCCGAAAAATTTGCGGTTTAAATTTCAGCGGATATTTATGCAGGCGGTTTCGCCGTGGGTCGGCGGGCTAAAGATCGGCGAAAACACGGGCTACGATAGCGGCAGTACGCTTGACTACGTCTACCGAAACGAGCCGCAAGGGGCGAATAAATTTTTTAAATTTATCGACAAATTTTACCTAAACGCCATCGGCTGGCGCGGTATCAGAGAGCGCAAGCGAAATATCAAGCTAGCCATCGACCAAGCCGTAGCAAAGCTGCAAGAGCGCGGCGAGCCTCTACGACTGCTCGACATCGCCTCGGGGCACGGCAGATACATACTAGACGCCGCGCAGGGGCATAAATTTGAGCGCATAACGCTGCGCGACTACAGCGACATAAACGTAAAAGCCGGTAGCGAAATGATAAAGGAGCGCGGGCTGGAGGACGTCGCGAGCTTTACGCAGGCAAATGCGTTCGAAGCCGCTAGCTACGAGGGCTTGCAGGACGCATATACGCTTGGCGTCGTGTCAGGGCTGTTTGAGCTCTTTCCCGATAACTCGGTCGTGCGCACTGCGCTACAAGGCTTTTCAAGCAGCGTAAAAAGCGGCGGCTACCTCATCTACACCAATCAGCCGTGGCACCCGCAGCTTGAGATGATCGCGCGCGCTCTATCTAGCCACAGGCAGGGCGCTGCGTGGATCATGCGCCGCCGCAGCCAAGCCGAGATGGATCAGCTCGTGG
>NZ_CALHXD010000189.1 GCF_938040115.1 uncultured Campylobacter sp.
ATTTATATATGTATAATTACAAACAAAATTTATTAGAAAGGAATAAATATGAAAAAACTAACCACTACTTCGGGTAATCCTATCGCGGATAACCAGAACTCCCTTACCGCAGGCAGTCGCGGCGGTATAATGTTACAAGATTATCAGCTACTTGAAAAACTAGCTCATCAAAACAGAGAGCGCATCCCTGAGCGCGCCGTTCACGCAAAAGGTAGCGCTGCATACGGAACATTGGAGATTACGCAGGATATCTCACGATATACTAAAGCCAAAGTATTGCAAAAAGGCGAGAAAACAAGGCTGCTTTTGAGATTTTCTACCGTTGCCGGTGAAGCTGGAGCGGCTGATGCTGAGCGCGACGTAAGGGGCTTTGCGATTAAATTTTACACCAAAGAGGGCAACTGGGATTTGGTCGGAAACAACACTCCCGTCTTTTTTGTAAAAGACCCGTATAAATTCCCGGATTTTATCCACACGCAAAAGCGTGATCCTCGTACACACCTCCGTTCAAATGAGGCAGCATGGGACTTTTGGAGCTTAAGCCCTGAGAGTATGCATCAAGTAACCATCCTGATGAGTGACCGCGGTATTCCGGCAAGTTACCGCCATATGCACGGATTTGGCAGCCACACCTACAGCCTTATAAATGACAAAAACGAAAGATTTTGGGTTAAATTTCACTTCAAAACTCGCCAAGGCATTAAAAATTTAACCAACGCTCAGGCCTCACAGATCATTGCAAAAGATCGAGAGAGCAATCAACGCGACCTTTTTGAGAGCATAGAAAAGGGCGACTTTCCAAGCTGGGATTTTAAAATTCAAATAATGACTCTACAGCAGGCAAAAGAGGTCAAATTTAACCCCTTTGATCTAACCAAAACTTGGCCTCATAAGGAGTTCCCACTCATCGACGTGGGCGTCATGACGCTAAACGAAAATCCGAAAAATTATTTCAATGAGGTTGAGCAGGCCGCATTTAGCCCGTCAAATATAGTGCCTGGTATCAGCTTTAGTCCCGATAAGATGCTGCAAGCAAGGATATTTAGCTACCCCGACGCTCAAAGATATCGTATCGGCACGCACTACGCGCAGCTAGATGTTAATCGTCCTGTAAGCGAGGTCAATACTTACGTCGTGGGCGGCGCGATGAATAACGGAATGTATGAGCTTGACGATAAGGCTTACTATGAGCCTAACAGCTTTGGCGGCGCCAAAGAGGATCGTGCTTTGTTGGAGCCTGATATAAGCATAGAAGGCGCGATGCAAAGATACGATCACAGAGCCGAAGATCAGGATTATTATTCGCAACCTAGAGCGCTTTTTGAGCTAATGAGCGACGAACAAAAATCGCAGCTTTTTAGTAATATCGCAGATAGCATGGAGGGTGTGAGCGAAGCGATAAAAGAGCGCGCGATAGGACATTTTGAAAAAATTTCCGCTGACTATGCAAATGGTGTAAGAGCCGCTTTGAAAGCAAAAAATTGACGAGCTTAACGCAGGCCGAGGAGCAAAGATATGGTGAGCTTTGCGCTATAGCGCTTGATTTCGCTAGGCGAGATGATGTTGAGGAGCTGGAAAAGATGATAAAAGCCGGTCTTAGCGTAAATTTAAAATCCGCCAAAGGCGACACACTTTTAATGCTAGCTAGCTACAATAACGCGCTAAAGACTGTAAATATGCTGCTCTCAAACGGCGCCATAGTCGATGAGCGTAACGACCGCGGGCAAACTCCGCTCGCGGGTGCGGCCTTTAAAGGACATTTGGAAGTAGTCAAAGCTCTCGTAAATGCAGGTGCAGACGTAGAGGCTACGAGTGGTCTTGGTATGACACCCTATGCCTTTGCCATAATGTTTGGTAGGAGTGAAACGGCAAAATTTTTACTAAGAAAGCGTAAAAAGCAGGGATTGCTACAAAAACTGGCGGTTAAATTTTTAGAAATTTTCACCAAAAAGAGCGCGCGAGCGGTTTAAATTTTTATGCGCCTTGATATTTGGCGGTTTAAAATTTACGCGCTTTAGCGCTTATACACGGTTTAAAATTTGACGTATGTTTTGCTGTGCCTCCCATTTTTTCTGAATTTAGCAGATCTTGTGGCTTTGCTCATGGGCTCAATTTTTGCGATGAAATTCGGTATGATCTATTGCGATCCTTGTGGCAAGACTATAAATTTTCCTTTGAATCTTTGCAGAGTTTGTAAATTTTTAAGATTTTTCAGCACGCTTGGAATTTTATTGATTTTTGGATCGAGCTTGTCTTGTAGCTGGATTTGGCTGAGTACTGCGGCTAAACTTTACCATTTTAGGTTCATCGATTAAGCCTTTTACGCCGAGCCGATTATTATATGTAGCCTAATTTTGATATCTTAAGGATCACGACTATAAGCTCTTAAATTCCATCTCCAGCTGCTTGCGCCAGTCTTGCAGCGAGCGCTCTGCGCCCGCGGCGTATTTTTCGATCAGAGCGTCCGTTTTATTGAGAAACTCAAATAGCTTGCCCTCCCACACGGCAGGGTTTAGGTTGCTTTGATGCATCGTTTTGATATAGACTAACTCCTTGCTAAGAGCCTCAAGTTCGTCTAGATAGCTCTCGCGAGCGCTTTCGTCGTATAGTTCTAGACGCTTTAGATCTCGCAGTTTGTCCTCTAAAATATCGCAAAATTTCATATACCTTTGCGAGCTAAGCTCGGGATCTGCGGCGTCTGCTCGCGCGGAAGCCTTTTGGACCTGAAAATACACGAGCGCGCCCACCGCAAGGGCGACTGCGAACATCA
>NZ_CALHXD010000190.1 GCF_938040115.1 uncultured Campylobacter sp.
TCGCGCACCGGGATCAAGGTCGGTAAATTCGCGACCGGTCCGCCCGTTAAGAAATACTGAGTGAGCGCGCTGCCTCCCGCGGGCGCTACGCAAGCCGTGATAGATAGCGCAACGAGCGCGGCAAGCAGTATCGCGTAAAATTTTCTCATAAAAGCTCCGTTAAATGCCAATTTTAAATTAAAAATCAAACCGTGTAGCGATAAATTTAATCGCCGCACTTAAGCAAACTCGCTCAAATTTATAAATTTACATAAATTTAAGATGTAAGCCGTCGCGTGCGAGAATTTGCACTAAATTTTAAAATTTAGCGCAAATTCTAAAGCAAATTTCATTCGCTCCGTCGCGGCGTTTGCCACTCGCCCGCAATACGCCTAAAGCCACTAAAAATTTAGCGACCTAGTGCAAAATTTAAAACTCGAGCCCCCAAATTTAGCTACTTTATAAACCCGACCTGCGGTAAAATTTCAGCCAGCGCCGCGTCCTTTTTCTCGTTAAATTTGACCTTGTTCTGCTCGAAAAGATTATTTCCGTGCGCGTCGATCGAGACGATGAGTGGGCCAAACTCCTTCACACGGCACTTCCACAATGTCTCGGGCATCCCAAGCTCCGTCCAGTCGGCACTTTCGATCTCCTCGACCTGCGTAGCCGCCACCACCGCGCAGCCCGCGGGAAATACGCAGTGTATCGCGCCAAACTCCTTGCAGCCGCTCATCGTGCCCTCGCCCATGCCGCCTTTGCCCACGATCAGGCGCACGCCCGTTTTAGCGATAAACTCGCGCTCAAATTTCTCCATGCGCATGCTGGTAGTCGGCCCCACCGAGACCATCTCAAAGCCTTTATCGCCCGTTTTTCTGATGATCGGCCCCGCGTGCAGGATAGCGCCGCCCCTGATGTCTAGCGGTAGCTCGCGACCCTCCTGCACGACGCGTCTGTGCGGCACGTCGCGGCAGGTGACGATGTGCCCGCTGAGGTATATCACGTCGCCGATTTTGATATCCGCTAGATCCTCGGCGCTGATCGGCGTGGTTAAAATTTTCTTACTCATAGCGCGAACTCCTTGTGCGATTTTACGGCAAAATTTAGCTGCTCGTCCCAGACGATGTGGCCTTTGCGGTGCGACCAGCAGCCCACGTTTACGGCGACGGCGATGACGCTTGGGTGGCGGGCGCAGTTTTCGATATGTACGCCCATCACGGAGCTCGCGCCGCTCATGCCTTGCGGGCCCAGGCCGATTTTATTTATGCCATCTTCTAGCAGCTTTTCGGTTAGCGCGGCGCGTTCGTTCGGATTATGCGAGCCAAGAGGCCTCATCAGCGCTTTTTTAGATAGCAAGGATGCCACGTCGATCGAGGTGCCTACGCCTACGCCAACTAGCAGCGGCGGACAGGCGTTTATGCCGTAGCTGGTCATTATGTCCATGACGA
>NZ_CALHXD010000191.1 GCF_938040115.1 uncultured Campylobacter sp.
GCGATCTTGCGGCTGATCTCGTTGAGCCCCGCGATCTGTAAATTTACCCCCGCTTCGCGCGCGATAGCTAGGATATGCAGCACGGTGTTGCTGCTGCCGCCCATCGCCATATCGACGACCAGGGCGTTTTGGATCGATTTTTCGTTCACGATGTTGCGGATTTTGTATTTTTCATCGAGCGCTATCTGGCAGATGCGGCGTCCCGCCTGCCTGATGAGCTCCTCGCGCTCAGGCGTAAGCGCAGGCACGGTGCCGTTGCCTTTTAGCGCGATACCCATCGCTTCGCACAGCGTATTCATCGAGTTTGCCGTAAACATCCCCGAGCAGCTGCCCCCACTTGGACAGGCATTGCACTCGATATCTTTTAGTTCCTCGGCGCTGATCTCTTTGGTTTCAAATTTACCCACCGCCTCAAACGCCGTGGATAGGTCGATCGGCTCGCCTTTTTTGGTGTAGCCCTTTTTCATCGGGCCGCCGCTGACGAATACCGTCGGCACGTTCACGCGAAGCGCGCCCATCACCATGCCCGGCACGATTTTATCGCAGTTTGGAATGCACACGAGAGCGTCCAGGGCATGCGCGTTCATCACCGTTTCGATCGAGTTTGCGATCAGCTCGCGGCTAGGTAGGCTATAAAGCATCCCGCTATGCCCCATCGCGATGCCGTCGTCCACGCCGATACAGTTAAACTCAAACGGCACGCAGCCGTTTTTGCGGATCTCGTCTTTTAAAATTTCGGAGTATTTGTTGAGGAAAAAGTGCCCAGGGATGATCTCGATGAAGCTGTTTGCCACGCCGATAAATGGCTTTTCAAAGTCCTCGTCCTTTAGCCCCGTCGCTCTTAGCAAGCTTCTGTGCGGCGCACGCGTATAGCCTTTTTTGATGATGTCACTTCTCAAATTTGATCCTTTTAGTGGAATTTGGGCGATTTTATCGAATTTAGCTTTAAAAAGCTTAATTTAAATCAAATTTGAGTATATTTAAACTCTTTTAAAATAAGGGTAAAAATGCTTTTTAACTCATTTGCGTTTATAGTTTTTTTCTTACCGATTACTTTTGGGGTTTATTTTGTTTTAAATAAACTCAAATTCGTTCAACTCAGTATCTTTTGGCTCACGGTCGCTTCGCTATTTTTTTATGGATATTGGAATTTTATTTATATCCCGCTTATTTTAGGTTCGATTACGTTTAACTTCTACGTCGGTCATCTGCTCTGCGCTCACCCATCTCGCAAAAAACTTATTTTATGGGCGGGCGTCGTGGCAAATTTAGCCCTATTGGCCTACTACAAATACACCGACTTTTTGATAGAAAATTTTAACGGAATTTTCGGTACCGACGTACCTTTGCACCACGTTATTTTGCCTCTTGGCATCAGCTTTTTTACATTTACGCAAATAGCGTTTTTAGTAGACTGTTATCATGAAAAAGTAAAAGAACCGAGCTTCCTTCGCTACGCTCTTTTCGTGACGTATTTTCCGCATCTTTTAGCCGGTCCTATTATCCACCACGCCGAGATGATGCCCCAGTTTGCGAATCTGCGTTTAAAGCGCATAAACTATAAAAATCTAAGCATCGGACTTTTTTTATTTTCGATCGGACTTTTCAAAAAGGTCGTAGTGGCCGATTTTTTCGCTAGGTTTGCCCTTCACGGATTTGACGTTTACCCTACGCTTAGTATGAGTGAGGCGTGGATCACGAGCCTTAGCTACACTTTCCAGCTATATTTCGATTTTAGCGGTTACACAGATATGGCGATCGGTATTTCGTATATGTTTAATATTATCCTGCCGTTAAATTTCAACTCCCCTTACAAAGCGCTAAATATCCAAGATTTTTGGCACAGATGGCATATGACGCTTTCTAGATTTTTACGCGACTACATCTATATCCCGCTAGGCGGTAACCGCAGAGGCGAATACCGCACTTACGCTAACGTTTTTGCGGTGTTTTTGCTAGGCGGACTTTGGCATGGAGCGGGCTGGATGTTTATCATCTGGGGCGCGCTGCACGGATTTGCGATGATGGTTTGTAGATTTTACGGCGCGCATTTTCGCCCGATGAATAAATTTCTAGCCTGGTTTATAACGTTTAATTTTATAAATATCACTTGGATATTTTTCCGCGCCAGAGACCTAGATAGCGCGATGAAAGTGCTAAAAGGCATGTTTGATTTTAGCTCGGTTAAGATAAATTTTAACTACTTAGAGTACATAAGCAACTCTCTGGGATACAATCAAATAAATTTTATGGAAACGCCGCAAATAGCCATGGGTACGTTTTGCGCTATTATGGGTATTACGCTTTTAGTTACGATTTTTGGACGAAACTCGAACGAAATGGCCGCTAGAGCAAAATTTGGCTTTCTTACCGCACTGTTTACGGCGTTTTTGCTTGCTTTGGTTTTTGCGATTAACTCCGGCGCGCAGGAGTCGCCGTTTTTGTACTTTAACTTTTAGGATTGAATTTGAAAAAATATAAAATTTTTCTTTTGACGCTTCCTATTTTGACGCTAGTTATGATCGCGTTTTATATGGCGTTTGCGATGTTTCTCATCAGGGTTTCGTCGGCTCATCACTACGCGTATAAAAACTACCTCATCTCAAACACGACCGAACAAAACCGTATCATCGTAGAAAGCGGCTCAAACTCCTATCACGGTATCAACTCCCAAATGCTTGAAAAGCACTTCGGCAAGCTGGTTATAAATTTAGCCGATCACGGCGGATATCCGCTACGCCACAGACTCTACCGAGCGGCCAAACTAGCGCATAAAGGAGATATTTTTATCCTGCCTTTGGAGTACAGGTACTACATCAACGATGTTCCGCCCGATACTTATTACTACGGACTTTTTTTTGAGATTCACCATTTTTACGACTATTTACCGTTTTTTGAAAAGCTAAAAACTATATCGCAAATCCCGTTTCAAGCATTTATAAACGCGGCAATAAGAGACTATAAAGAAATAGCGGCATTTGAGATAAATTTCGATAACTTTATCAACAAAAAGCCTCAAGCCGTGCACGATTTTTCGCCGGATTTTAGAAACGGCGAACGCGGCGATTATAAATACATCGGCAAAGTAGAAGAAGCCAAAGACACGCAGATGCCGTGCCAAAAATACATATTTTTCACCGATTTTTCGGGTAGCAAAATCGGTATAAGCGATATTTTCAAAGAAAATTTAAATTTTATGAAAAAACTCGAGCGCGAAAAGGGGATCAAATTTATCTTTACCTACCCGGCCGTCGCAGGCGACGACTGCTACGACCTAAACTACCCGCACGCCGCAGATAATCAAAAATTTCTAAAAGAGGTAAAAAAGCTCATCGAAGATAACGGCTTTGAGATGATCGGCGATTATAAAGATAGCTATTTCCCGCGTAAATTTCTGCACGACACGTGGTTTCATCTAGTACCCGAGGCCAGAGATATGCGCACGCAAAAGCTAATCGAAAATCTCGAAAAGTCAAAATACGCAAAAGAGCTACACGCGAAGTAAAATTTAATATTTACTAGCGAGCGTAAATTTGGACTTTTGCTTTCTAACTAAGTTAAATTTGAGTAGATTTTACTCACCGTCATAATTTTTCGAACTAGAATTTGAAGTAAATTTAACACAGGTTTTTTGAAATAGGAAACCCAAATTTGACGTAGAAAAATATGTAAATTTGAGCCCGAAAGCTCAAATTTAAGCTCAATGCAGAGATTGCTTTGCGCTTATAAAAGGCTAGAGCGATTCTGGTCACTCTAGCCTAACGAAGATAAAATCAATCCGCTACTTTCATCGCGCCGCCCGCGCCCAAACCGCCTTTTACGGTTTGCATTTTGTAGTTTCTGACGGCTTCTATTAGGTTATTCATCGAGTCGGTGAAGGCTGCTACTATGACTTTACCTTCAGGCGTATTAGCATAGGCCCCAAGTCCTCCGCCTACCTTACTACCAAATAAGCCTCCAAGTCCTGCAAAGTCCGTGTTTCTAGCGCTTCCCTCGGCTGCCGCTAACTGTACGCCCGATCGGTTTTCGATTAGCGTTAGAACAGTACTTACGTCGCTCGTGCTAAACCCGCCGGCTACGGTACCTGCAACCGAGCCGAAAAATGCGCCGACAACGCCACCTAGTCCGCTAGTATTGCTCTCGCTAAATGTTATCGTAGGAGTTAAGGTATAGTCCGCGGCGACCATCTGACCTTTTTTGAAATTTGAGTTCTTTCTAAGCTCGCCCGACTCCATCAACGCGCGCTCTTCTAACATTTGGTTAAATGCCTTGCTACGCTCGACGACTACGAAGCAGTTTGACTGCTGAGCTAGGAGCCTAAGAACCGGGATAGTAGATGTTAGTTTGTACTGCCCGGTTACGACGGAGTACCAGTCGCTATTTCTATCCTCATAAATCGTAACCGTACCCATAGACTCGGTACATCTGGTTAGTCCAGAGTTAGTATTGTGCGCGCTTGAACCCGCAGCTGAGCCAGTAGCCGTCGTTTTAGCCCCAGGCGATCCCATACTCATCGACGACATACAACCCGTCAAAAGAAAAGGCAAAGCCAAAGTCGCAATCTTCGATGCGTTAAAAAACGATTTTTTCATTTATAACTCCTTAGATAAATTTACAAAATTGTAATATATTTGCGCTAAAAATTTACTTTATTTTAAATTTGATGTTATAAAATGATTTAGAAATAACCAGAAAGGATTTGACATGAAAAAACTTGTTTTAATCGCTCTTTTTACAGCGTTTTGTTTAAATTTGGCAAACGCTTACGACCGTTATTCAAACGAATCTTTAATAGTCATCCCGGATAACAGCTACAAATACAAAAAACGCCGCCACCGAGATAGATACGACGACGACGTAGTGATATATATGGACCCTCCATACGGCGGTTACAGACAAACCGACCGAGGCAGAGACTATCGCGACAAACTAGTCGATCAGTATATAAAAAACAATAACATAAAAAAAGGCGGCTC
>NZ_CALHXD010000192.1 GCF_938040115.1 uncultured Campylobacter sp.
GCGTAGGTCGATGAGGTAGATATTTTGCGAACGGTAGCCGGGCGTCTGGGCTTTGATCGCAAAAAAGGCGCAGCAGATGAGAGCGACTGCGAGATTTGCCCCGAATATCGCGGTTTGGTTGTGTAAAAAGTCGTCTTTGCCGCCTAAAAAAACATAGGTTGTGAGGTAGTATATCGGCATGCCGATCAAAAAAAGATCGGTGATAAAGGCCTTTACTCGCGCGCCGATGGTGGCTAGCTGCGCTTTTTGTTTTGCCAAATTCACTCCTTTTGTTTTTATTTTTGGGTGCGTGTTTTGAGTTTTTGAGTGCGAAATTTGCTCGCTAGCACCCAAATTTATGCGCATCTACTTTGTCGTGGCGATTTACGACCTGCTTTTACGCGTTCTCGTTTAGGTTGCGGTAAATTTACGGCTCATTTCCTCGCGTCCGCCGCTTGCACCGTCTTATCCAGCCGATCTTGCTCGGCTCATAAACGGAGCTTTGTTTGTCGCCTGATTATGTATTTTTTAGGCGTGGCGCAATCTTTATGGGTTCCGCCTCGTTCGTCTGTTTTTGGTTGCGCGCCTGTTCGCGATGATCGATAGTTTTCGTCTCGCATGTTTTTGCTAGGTCTGCTTGCGATTGATTTATCACCCGCTCCGCATCGTTGTCAAGCCGTAAATTGCCAAAACTATGCGCCGCTTTTAAAAAAATAAATTTTAGGACGCTCTTTTGCGGGCGTAAATTTACTCAAACCCAAATTTGACGGTCGCCGTCAATTGCACAAAACGGCAACGTAAATTTAATACCGCCTCGATCGAGACTTGCAAAAAAATGCAACGACGGGCTTCATTTATCGTCAAATTTATCGCTCAAAATATCGCGGAATGCAGCATGACCGAGTCAAATTTGATTTGCGATCGGTTTGTATTCATTGACGCTTGCAAAATACATCTAAATTTGCGGGGCTAAATCAAACATAACCGCGAAATTTGAAAATTTAGTTGCCTCTACTGCCGGGCTTTATCGCCTTGCTTCCGTCAGCGCAGAGCGGACAGTTTGCGGGCTCGTAAATCTCAAACTCGAAGTTGCCCAGCGCGAAAAACGGCTTGTCGGCGGGCAGTTTGGCGCCGGGTTTTGCGATGCTGCCGGCTAAATTTGCAACCTTGCAAAATCCGCGATTAGCAAGCGCGGCAAACGCCACGACCTTGCCGCCTAGGCCTTCTATCACGCGCGCGGCCTCCATCGCCGAGCCGCCCGTAGTGATGATGTCCTCGCAAACGATAAATCGTTCGCCTTCTCTCACCTCAAAGCCGCGTCGTAGGCTCATCACGCGCTCGACCCTCTCGGTAAAGATAAAGCGTTTTTTTGCCGCGCGAGCTAGCTCGTAGCCCGCCAAAATGCCGCCTAGAGCGGGCGAACAGACGCTGTCAAACTCTATACCAGATTTTTCGATGACTGCGACCAGCTCGCTTGCTAGCTTGCCCGCTAGCTGCGGATCTTCGAGCACTTTGGCGCTTTGAAGGTAAAACTGCGAGTGGTTGCCGCTACTAAGCAAAAAATGCCCCTGCAAATACGCGCCCGCGTCCTTGTAAATTTTCGCTAAATCCATCGTTTTTCCTTTGTAAAATTTGAATGAATTCTACCCTAAGCGCGCTTAAGCTACTATTTTTTGAGCTTTTGGCGGCTTGCGATTTTGCGTTATTATAAAAGTACACCAAGTCAAAAGCGGCTAGAATTTTAAATTTGGATAAAATCAATAAATGTATTTTGTAGCGGTAGTAAGGGCGGACTAAATTTGACTTAAAATGATCATAGCGGTTAAAATTTACACTAAAAAGCGCAAAATAGCTGGAGAATTTTGCGGCTCGCCAAATTTAATGAGCCGCATATAAATTTAAACTTTTAAAAGCTCGTTCTCTTTTTCTTTTACAAGCGAGTCGATCTTTGACGTGTAGCTGTCGGTGATCTTTTGGACTTCGTCTTGCCCTTTTTTGCTCTCGTCCTCGGTGATTGTTTTATCTTTTTCTAGCTTTTTTACCTCGTCGTTAGCGTCTTTTCTGATGTTTCTGATGCTAACTTTCGCCTTTTCGCCAAATGCTTTGGCGTGCTTGGCGTTTTCTTGGCGTTGCTCGACCGTCATCGGAGGGAAAAATAGCTTCACGCTCTCGCCGTCGTTGTTCGGATTTACGCCGATATTTGCCGCAGAGATCGCTGCGGTGATGGTTTTTAGCATCGGTTTTTCCCACGGCGTAATGCTTATAGTGCTAGCATCGCTCGTTAGCACGGTGGCGACTTGGTTTAGCGGGGTCTGGCTACCGTAATAATCCACGTAAATATTATCGACTATGCTTATATTTACCTTGCCCGTGCGAAGCGTGGTAAAGTCGCGTTTTAGGCCCTCGATGCATTTGTCGCTATGCTCTTTTTGTTTTTTGTAAATTTCATTCAGCATTTATATCCTTTACTAAAATTTTGGTCGTCGTTTTTCCGTTTACTTTGAGGCTCATTCTCACTTTATAGCGGTCGATCGGCTTGTTAAATTTAAGCGTCATCTGTCCGTTTTCAAGCTTTACTTTTTTTGTTTTTTGTCCCGTCATTGAGAAGTAGCCGTGCGTCGCGTTCTCATCGGTTTTGATGATAAGTTCGCTAATCTTATTATCTTTCGGATAGTCTTGCGGAAGTATCCATTCGGCTTTTAGAAATTTACTAGCAAGCGCGGACGGCAGGTGTGTGCCGTTCATCGCAGGGATCCTATCTAGTTCGTGCAGATCGCTGTTCGCCGCGACTGCACCCGAGTTTTGGCTTAGTATCACTTCGATGCCGTGCTCTATCGCGACGTCACGCACCCTATCGTTATATTCGCCGAAAGGATATGCAAAATATCGCGGTTTGTAGCCCATATTTTTTTCGAATTTACCTATGCCGTCCTCAAAGTCGTTTTTTAATTTTTCCTCGTTAAGACCGACCATGTGTAAGTGACCGTAGGAGTGATAGCCGACTTCGCCGTATTTTTCGATCTCTTTGATCTGCTCGAAGGTCATAAAGTCGCCGTATTTTCGCGCGGTGGCCTCGACGTAGATCATCAGCGCAAACGGATATCCGTACTCTAAAAATATCGGCAAGCCTTTTTCATAAAAGCTCTTGTAGCCGTCGTCTACGGTTAAAACGACCCAGTTATCAGACACCGGCTCGCCGTTTTTGATCGCGTCGACGAGCTTTGAAAGTGGGATGACCTCGTAGCCTTTTTCTTTAAAATACTCAAACTGTTCGCGTAAATTTTTGCTAGAAATGTTGGTGCTAGGGTGCCTGTCGTCGTCAAATCTGTGATAGTTAAAGATATGCGCGTCTGCGAGCGCAAGCTGCGCCGCTGCAAAAAATGCGAGCACGGAAACTAATTTTTTCATTGACGCTCCTTATTTTTTCTCGCTTACAGGAGCCGTAGGAGCGCTAGGAGCTTGCGGAACGACTGCTTCTGGAGCTGCAGGTAGCGATGAAGTATCGACGCTATCTATTAGAGATTTGCTGCTTTGCGTGTTGTAAACGTAGCTTAGCGCTAGGGTGTTTAGGATAAATAAAACGCCCACAACGAAAGTAAATTTAGCCAAAAATCCGGCCGGTCCTTTTGCGCCAAATAGGCTTTCGTTACTGCCGCTATACGCGCCTAGTCCGATAGAGGAGCTTTTCTGAAGCAAAACGGCGATCGTCAAAACTACCGCGAAAATAAACTGCAATACTAAAAAAAGCGAATCCATAAAAATCCTTTTAAATTTTCAAAATTAGTCGCGATTATACTAAAAAAGTTTTGAATTTGGGTTAAATTTCTTTTTCTATCTCATAAAGTTCGTAGCGCACGGTTTTAAAAATCTCGGAAATTTTAACGTCGATGAGCTTAAAACACTCCTCTAAAACCCTTGCGCTTTCTTGCGCGCGTTTGATGTTGGCGGTTTGCAAATCGTCCAAATTTAGGCGAATTTGCTCATCTTTTAGGCTTGGTTTTAGCACGTCGTTTGCGGCGTCGCGAAATTGTAAGAATTCTTTTTGCGGGATTTTTGCTTTGTGGCGGAGGTTTTTGATTTTTTTAGCGAGGGCTAGGTCGTCAAAGCCGTAACGTCTGACGTCCTCGACGACTCTAAGCCCTTCTTTTAAGCGGTTTAAATTTGCGTCTATTACGCGGTAGAGCCGCTCCTCGTTAGTCATCGCTATTAAAAAATCCTAAAATTCTAAGCAATGAAACGAATAAATTTAAGAAATCAAGGTAAAGATCAACTGCGCCCTCGATCGGAGTTTCGTAGTTGCCGCGGATGATATTTTGCGTATCGTAAAGGATGTACGCGCTAAATAAAACCGCGCCCACGCTAGCAATCGCAAGCTGTAAAACCGGGCTGTGGAAAAATATATTTATGATCGCAGCCACGAGTAAAACGATAAGCGTGATGAAAAGCATCTTGCCCCACGTCGTAAAGTCGCGTTTGGTGTTCATCGCAAATACGCTAAGTCCGCCAAATGCTACCGTCGTAAGCGTAAAGGCCTGAGCCACTATCGCTGCGCCTCCGGGCATCGCAAAAGTACGTCCCAAAATAGGCGTAAGCGTAAGTCCGCTAACGAAAGTAAAGGCAAAAAGCAGGATCAAATTTAAGCCCGCTTTGCGTTTAGCAAACATTAAACCGACCAAAAGTCCTAGCTCAAGTATCACAAATAGCCAGTAGTTGCCCGCTACCGTAGCTCCTAGCGAGCTAAAGAGCCCGACATAGGCTCCGACGCTGGCGGCTAAAAGCGAAGCCGCGAAAAGCTGATAGGTTTGCTTGATAAACGTGCTAAGCGCGCTTTGCGAATATTCGCTCGCAACCTCGTGCTCGCTTGAGCTTGCATAATTTCTGTCATATAAACTCATGTTCTCTCCTTTTTAAATTTTGACGCAAATTTAGCCAAAAATAGGTAAATAAAATATAAAAAATCGCTGAATTTGACGCACGAAATGCAATTTAAAATTTTTTGACGAAGTTTGAAACGTTTTTGATATAATATTTTAAAAAATTATCAGGAAAATATAATGCAAGAAATTTTAGACGGCGCGGTCAAATTTATGGAAGAAGATTTTTTAGAGCACAAGGAGCTTTTTGAAAGCCTAGGCGAGAAACAGACGCCGCATACTCTTTTTGTCGGCTGTATCGACTCGCGCGTCGTGCCTAGCCTCATAACAAACACGGTTCCTGGCGACCTCGTCGTCGTGCGAAATATCGCAAATATCGTGCCTCCGTACCGCAAAAGCGAGGAGTTTTTGGCTACGACGTCGGCGATCGAGTACGCCTTGCAAACGCTAAACGTGCAAAACGTCATCATCTGCGGGCACAGCAACTGCGGCGGCTGCGCGGCTTTATGGATGGATGAGGCTAAATTTAGCAAAACGCCAAACGTAAAGCGATGGTTAGATTTGCTGGAGCCCGTAAAAAAGCGCGTGCAAAAGCTTTTCGGCGACAATATCGCAAAAAGAGAGTGGCTAACCGAGCGCTTAAGCCTCGTAAATTCGTTTGAAAATTTACTGAGCTACCCCGACGTCAAGGCTAAATTTAAAGACGAGGAGCTAAAAATTTACGCCTGGCACTACATAATAGAAACGGGCGAAATCTACAACTACAACTTCGTAACAAAGAGCTTTAAACTGCTAGGAGTCGAGAAATGAGAAAAATTTTAGCCGCCGTTTTTGCACTGTGCTTTGGCTTAAATTTACTAGCAAATACCAAAATCGACGACCTAAACGCCACGGATATCCTAAGTGTCGTAAATCAAATAAACGAAGCAAACGCGCAGATCGCCGTTATCAAGGCTCAGTCGGCCGAAAACAACGAAACCGCCGACAAAAACGTGCTTTTTAGAACGGTCTTAGAGAAAAAAGAAAAACTGATCGAGCAGATCCCCTATCTCGTCATGCAAATCGAAATCGACGAGGAGCAGGTACAAAATTTCAAACAAGAGATGCAAGAGTTAGAGACGAAAACCAAAAAGCTAAAAAACTCTAGCAATCAAAATTTATACGTCAAAAATATGCTCGAGCTCGAGCGTATGCGGCTTGACGAGCTGTTTTACTCCTCGCTTTTAAATTTGGAAAATATCTTTAAGGAGGGCGGCAAAGCCGTAAACGTCAAACTTGCCGTCGAGAAGACGCTGCTTAGCTTTCAGACGGAGTTTTACGCACAGTTTAAGGCTTTTAAAGACTCGCTAAGCGAAGAAGTAGCCTTGGCACATAAAGGCGAATTAGACGCGCTAGAAGCACACAAAAAGACGCTGGAAGAGATACTCTACTATCTGCGCGATAACGCCGAGCTGCTCACGTCAAACTACATCATCTCCGAGCTAAATTTAAAAACCGCGATAGATTTTATCAACGAAAAGGCCTCGTTTACGAGCAAATTTAACGTCGGCAAGGCCGCGATCATATTCGTCGTATTTTTGTTTTTCGTATCGTTTACGACGCTGCTTAGCAGGCTCACACTGTGGGCGCTAATGAAATTTTTCGTCAAGCACGACTCAGACAGGCAGACCAAAGGGCGCATCGTAGAGATCATCAAGCGTCCGATGCTACTTACCCTCATCGCTTACGCAATAGATATTTGCGTCTCGATCGCGTATTATCCCGCTCCGATGCCGATAAAATTTGCAAATTTCCTAGCGATCACTTTCGTTATCGCCGTCACGTGGCTCATACTTAGCGTACTAAACGGCTACGGCATGGTGCTCATCAACGAACTCACCAAAAAAAGCGGGCGCAAAGAGGTGATAAATTTGATCCTAAAGATCATCTATTTCATCATCTTCGTTATCGCGCTACTTATCGTGCTTAGCAAGCTGGGCTTTAACGTCAGCGCCATCATCGCCTCTCTTGGTATCGGCGGCCTTGCGGTGGCTCTTGCGACCAAGGATATTTTGGCGAATTTCTTTGCTTCCGTCATGCTGCTCTTTGATAACTCGTTTTCTCAGGGCGACTGGATCGTGTGCGGCGACATCGAGGGAACGGTCGTGGAGATCGGGCTTAGAAAAACGACCGTGCGAACCTTTGACAACGCCCTTATCTTCGTGCCAAACTCCAAGCTAGCTAGCGATCCGATCCGAAACTGGAGTAGGCGAAAGATGGGACGACGCATCAGGATGCTAATCGGATTAGAATACAGCGCCACGACCGAGCAGATCAAAAAATGCGTCGATGAGATCAAGCAGATGCTAATCGACCACCCAGACATCGCAAAGGGCGACGATATGGGCTCTAAAAAGGCTAGCCGATACGACCGCGGTATCGTCTCGATCGACGATTTGGCCGGCTATAAGTCAAATTTATTCGTCGTCGTGGACGAGTTTGCCGATAGCTCGATAAATATCCTCGTGTACTGCTTTTCAAAGACGATAGTTTGGGGCGAGTTTTTGGCCGTCAAAGAGGACGTGATGCTAA
Organism: uncultured Campylobacter sp.; assembly: GCF_938040115.1. Classification (GTDB taxonomy): domain Bacteria; phylum Campylobacterota; class Campylobacteria; order Campylobacterales; family Campylobacteraceae; genus Campylobacter_A. The sequence continues at coordinate 7,425 of NZ_CALHXD010000192.1, forward strand.
AAATAATGAATATCGTAGAGGCCAACGGGCTTGGATTTGCCTTCCCTAGCCAGAGCCTATACGTCGAAGAAGTGAAAAAATAATTTTAAAGGAGAGAAAATGAGCGAAGAATTTGACTACGAAGAGGAAGATTTGGAGGAGGAATACTCCGAATTTGACGACGAGAGATCCGAAAGATACAGCTACAACTACGACGAGAACGACTACGAATACGGCGACGAAGACGAAGAGGACAGCTACGAGATGTGATTTGCGCTCAAATTTGTCCTAGTCTGGCAAAATTTGCCGGCGGGCCGAATTTGGAGCGTTTAAATTTGAGTTTTAGTCAAATTTGAACTAAATCTTGAGGTAAGACGAGACGGCTGTTTTTGCGTAGGCTCAGTTAAATTTAAACAGGCTTTGCGCCGATATACAAATTCATCCTGCTTTTGATGATTTTTGGCGGTTGTTGCCTTCAAATTTAGACATTTATATCTAGCTTTCGGATTTTATTTAGAGCTTCTAAAAGCTTGGTTACGTCCGTTCCTTTTTCTTGTTCGGCCTTGATAAATTTCTCGAAAAACTCACGCTTTATATCCTTATAAATATAGGTTTGGCTTTTACTAGTAGCGTGGATAGGTTTAAATTTCTTTTCTTTTGCGGCGTCTGCTTGCACTTCTTCTTTGGCCGTTTTATCAAAGTCGCTCTTTTTTAGCGCGATTTTTTGCAGCGCTTCGCCGATACTTTCACCGTTTTTAAATACGTCTTTTAGAAATTTAAAAAACTCTTTTTTGCTCGCTTCGTCTGCGTAGCTCACGCGATCTTCTATATCTTGTCCCAGAAGCGTAATGCGCTCTTTTGCGGGCGTTTGGTCGAAATTTAGCGTGCCGTTTTCGAGCGAAATCTTGACGTTTGCGTATTCGCCTAGGATTTTATTTGCCGCGTACTCGAGCCATTTATCTTTAAACTCCTCCTCGCTCATATCTGAATCCAGCAGCTTTGAGGCCTTAGCGTCCATTATCAGGCCGCTGCCGCTACGCATGCCAAGCCCCAGGCCAAATCCGCCCAGATCCACGTTAAATTTACTCAAAAACTTATCCACGCTAAAGACGTCCTGCCTAAATATATCGGATGGATCGCCCGCGTGCGCGATCAGAGCTCGCGTGCTATCTACGAAGCTTTTTAGCTCGGCGGCTTTTTCTTTATCGGTACTCGGATCAAGCCCGTTCATCTTACCCCAGATGCTGATTTTATCGTCTCTCGTGTAGCCGCTTAGAGAAAATATCCTCCTTGCAAATACCGGTTCGTCAGGCTTTAGTCCGAGCTCCTTACGCCAATCATCCACAACCTTTTCAAACCCCATTTTTACGCCCAGCCACATGCTTAAATTTTTACCCGTTAGCTTCTCAGGACCAACCTTATCCGCCCAAATTTTTAGTTGGTCGTAGTCTAATTCGCTTGGATTTACCGTATCGTAATTAATCTGTGCCGTCAAATTTGACATCAAATTCGCCACTTCTTTTTCCTCGCGCGCTTTTAAATTTTGCCCACGAGCGCCGCTAAAATCGAAATTTGCATTTGCGTTAAATCCGTTTACGCCGCCTATCATCTAAAATCCTTTTAAAATTTGGCTTTTTAACGATATCGGCAAAATTTGAGGAAAATTTAGAGTAAAAGATAAGAAGTGGTATCAAATTTACGGTCGGCCGTCAAGGCGCATAGATGCTGACGAGTCGCCGTAAATTCGTGCCGCATCGCTACCGACCGGCAAACGCTAGCAAAATTTATTTTTGCTCAAAGTCTTCCCAGGGATTTATGCAGTAGGTACCGCGGCCCGCGTGTTTAGCCCTATAAAGAGCATCGTCGGCGCGCTGAAGCAGCAGGTCAAACGAGCCGTGTCCGATCTGGCCTTCTGCGATACCCGCGCTCACGGATAGTCCGCCAAATAGCGGATTTTCTTGACAAATTTTAAAAAATCGGTCGATCAAAATTTGCACGCGAGGCGCTATGCTTTGCATATTCGCGCCGTCGGTAAATATCGAGATAAACTCGTCCCCGCCTATGCGTACGTTCATAGCATCGTTAAAAATCTCTTTTATCAGCTCCGCGATCGCGACCAGGGCTTTGTCACCCGCCTGATGTCCGTGCTCGTCGTTTACCTGTTTGAAGCGATCCAGATCCATATAAAGTATGCTCATATGCGTGGTTTTTAGCTTGCCTAAAAATGCGTCTAGCTGGTTGCGGTTAGCTAGTCCCGTGAGCTGGTCGTAGTGGGCTAGATGTTCGATATTTTGCAGATACTCGTACTCTTTCGTTACGTCGCGAGCGATACCGACAGTGCCGATGATCGTCTCGCCGTCAAATATCGGCGTTTTATACGTTTTTAGCTTGCTTAGTTTGCCGTCGGCCCGCATAACCTCCTCGTCAAAAAGGCAGGTCTTACGCGCGGCTACGACGTCGTCCTCGGTCTGGACGCAGACGTAGTCCGTTTGCTCGTAGACCTCTTTTGGGATATCCCAGATATAGTAGTGATCTTTGCCCCGCACGAGCTCTTTTGGCTTATTTACGACCTCGCAAAACTCGTCGTTTACCTCTAGATGTAGTCCGCCCATATCCTTAAACCATATCATATCGGGAGACGAGTTTATCAGCGTTTGTAGCCAAGTTTTTTGCAGCCATGCTTCTTTTCGCTCGGCGATCAAATTTAGCGCTTTTTCAAAGTAAAAATCGTCTAAATTCGCGCTTTCAAGCCAAATTTCGTCGGCGGCCTCTTTTTGCTCGCCGGTTACCTTGTCCGCATCTCTCGCGTAAATCGCCAAAAAGCCGTTTTCGCCGATACGGTTTTTTAGCTCGGATAAATCCAGTCCGCAACTCTCGCTTGCGATGATGAGATATTGATTTTCGTCGGGTATGGGCGCAGGGACGTCCGCTGGGCTTTTTATAGTGCTAAATTCGTGTGTAAAGCGCGGTTTTGGCTGGATTTTTTCTAAAATTTCAAGCTTGTTTTTTAAATCCTCGCTTAAGCAAATATGCAGTTTGACGCTATACATAATCTCCCCTTTTTTATTTGCAAAAATTATACGACACTTTGGCTTTATTTGGGCTTTTGAGGCAAATTTAGCGCGGCAGGAATTTAAGGCGAGCAAGGCTTTAGCTAAGCCTGCTCGCAAAATTTAAAAGTCGGTTAGTTTTTGTACATAAGATTAGGCAACCAAAGCGAAATCTCCGGGATATACGTCACTAAAATAAGCCCGATAAATAGCGTCAAAGTCCACGGCAAGCACGCGACGATGACGTCTTTTAGATTCATGCCCGTTAGGCCGCTAGCGACGAATAAATTTAACCCGACCGGCGGCGTGATCATGCCGATTTCCATATTCACGATTAGCAGGATACCAAAGTGCACCGGATCCACGCCTAGCGCGGTTGCGATCGGTAGCAGTAGCGGCACCATGATCATAACGACCGATGAAGGCTCCATAAACTGTCCCATGATGAAAAGCAGGATGTTTACGATGATTAAAAAGCCGATCTTGCCGATATTTGCGGCTAGGATGCTATCTGCTATCGTTTGCGGGATGTTTTCGCTAGTTAGCAGGTATGCGAACACGACCGCGTTTGCGATGATGAAAAATATCATCGCCGTCGTGATAGCAGACTCCAGGCAGATGTCCCACAGGTCTTTAAATTTGATATCTTTATAGACAAATAGCGAAATAATCAGCGCATATATCGCGCTCGCCGCCGCAGCCTCTGTTGGTGTGAAGATACCGCCGTAGATACCGCCGATAACGACTACTACGATTAGCAGCGCCCAAAACGCCTTGCCGAATTTTTTTACTCGCTCGCTCCAAGGCTCGGGCGTAGTAGCTTTAAATCCAAGCCTTTTTGCTCCGATATAAGTCTGCGCTATCATCATACCGCCTAGCATCAGTCCAGGCACCACGCCCGCCATAAATAGCTGCGCGATACTGACCTCGGCCGTCACGCCGTAAACGATCATAACGACGGAAGGCGGGATGAGGATGCCTAGTGAGCCCGCGGTCGTGATGCCGCCCACGGCGTATTCTTTCGGATAGCCTGCTTCTTTGATAGCGACAAACATGATAGATCCTATCGCTACGACCGTAGCGGGCGAGCTGCCAGAAACCGCGGCAAATATAACGCACGCAAATATCGCGCTCATCGGCAGGCCGCCCGGTAGATGTCCGACCATGGATTTAGCAAAATCTATAATGCGTCTAGCAGAGCCGCCCTTGCTCAGTAAATTTCCGGCTAAGATAAACATCGGGATCGCCATAAGGGCAAATTTATTGATACCGTCAAAGATAAGCTGAGGCATCGCCGCGATGTCAAGATCGGTAAAAAGCAGCATTGTTAAAACCGTACTAGCTCCAAGCGAAACGGCGACGGGAACGCCTATAAGCATGAGACCAAACAGCGAGATAAATAAAAATGCGATGGTCATAGGCTCTCCTTAGCTTTTCTTGACCGAGTCGTGTATCATCTCGGCTTCGTTATTTACGATGACCTTATCGGCCGGCGTCATAGCGATCTGGAAAATTTTCTCTCCGGCGCGGTAGCTAGCTCCTAAAAAAGCGATCGGAAGCACCAGCATAGGTATCCACTGCGGCACGCCTAGATCCACGCTCATGAAATCAAGCTCGATCATCACCTGCAGATACTGCACGCTATAAACTACGATAAACATCAAAAATGCCGTCGTTAGTATATTTGCAAAGATGAGATAGGCCTTTGCGACGATGGGCGGAAATCTCTCGATCAAAATCGTAACCGAGATATGTATGCCCTTTCTAAAGCCGTATGCTGCGGCAAAAAATGCCGACCAGATAAAAAGGTAGTTAGTTAGCTCGCCGGCCCACGACCAGCCCGTGTTAAAGCAGTAGCGCATAACGACGTTAATGAATGCTAGCAGCGTGCCTGCAGCGATGCCTAGCACCGCTACGGTTTTGTTTACCGAGGCGATGCCGACATCTAAAATCTCAAAAAATTTACCCATAAAATCCTACTTCGTATTTATCGTTTTTTCTATCAAATCTTGACCGATCACGTTGTAGAAGTTCGGATAAATCGGCTTCATAGCCTCTGCCCATTTGCCCTTTTGATCGGCATTTAGCTCGATTATCTCAAGCTTTTTACTTTCGCCGGCAAATTTTTTAAGCTCGCTTAAAATATGCTCTTCTTCTTTAGCCGTCTCTTCGCGCTCGTAAGCCGTAGCCTCTTTTAGAGCTTGCGTTACGTGAGCCTTCATATCATCAGGCAAGCCTTTCCAAAATTTCTCGCTCATAACGACTAAATATCCCAAATATCCGTGGCCTGATAGCGTTAAAGAGCTTTGCGCCTCGTAAAATTTGGAGTTATAGAAATTTGAAAGCGGGTTTTCGGTCGCATCGACTACGCCTTGTTGAAGGGCCGGATAAACCTCTGAAAACGGCAATACTTGCGGGTTGCCGCCGACTACTTTGATCTGCTCTTCAAGCACTTTTGAGCTTTGGATACGGAATTTTTGTCCCTTAGCGTCCGCAGGCTCTACGATAGGCTTTTTGCTTGAGCTAAAGTGCTTAAATCCCGCGTCCCAAAAATCAAGCGCGATGAAGCCTTTTTTAGCGATCATATCTTTTAGAGCTTGTCCGACTTCGCCGTCTTGAACAGCGTAAAGATGGGCGTTATCTCTAAAGATAAACGGCAGGTCAAATAGCTGAAACTGCGGTACTATCGGCGTAAATTTAGAAAAACTAGGCGCGGCCATCTGTACGTTACCCAGCTTTAGCGCGGCAAAAACCCTATCGTCGTCCATCAGCGATGCGGCAGGATATACCTCGACCTTGATCGCTCCGCCGCTAAGCTCGCCGACGCGTTTGGCAAAAAAGTCCGCAGCCTTGCCTTTTGGCGTAGAGGCGGCCACGACGTGGGCGAATTTGATCGTGTATGTTTTGCCTGCGGCAAACGCGCTGCCAGCAAGCGCGCAAGAAAGAAGCAGTGCGGAAAGTAACTTAATTTTCATCTGTGATCCTTTTTAAAAGATTAGCTAATTCAGCTAGGTGCAATTATAATTCATAAAAAAGCGGCTGCGTGAAAATGTTTCGACTTTTTGCAATAAATTTCAAATTTATGTGTAAATATGTAACACTATCTCAAATTTGACCGTCAAATTTGAGAGCACGCCAAAGTAAAATATAACGCTAAAAAGACTAAATGTTACGAAAATACACACTGTTTTTATCAAATTTGACCTTTTCGCACGGCGAAACGAATAAAATTTGATAAAACGGAAGCATCGGCGGGTTTGTTTGCACGTTAATAAATTAATTACTTTTTTATTGCTATAATACGGATAAATTTTATTACAAAGGAAAAATTATGTTTGAACTTAGAAAACTGCCTTTCGATCCGAAAGCAAACGCCGTCGTTAGCGAGGAAACCTGTAGCTACCACCACGGCAAACACCACCAAACCTATGTCAATAACCTAAACAATTTGATAAAAGGTACGGAGTTTGAGAGTGCTAGCCTCTTTGATATCTTGGTAAAAAGCTCCGGCGGCGTGTTTAACAACGCGGCTCAGGTTTATAACCACGACTTTTACTGGGATTGCATCGCGAAAAAAAGCCAAATGAGCGACGAGCTAAAGGCGCGCCTAGAAAAAGATATTCCAAATTTTAAAGAGGAGTTTTTAAAGGCAGCGACTACGCTTTTTGGCTCCGGCTGGGCGTGGCTAGTTTACAATCCAAAAGAAGACAAACTGCAAATCGTACAAACTAGCAACGCTCAAACTCCTGTAACTGACGGCCTTGTGCCGCTTCTAGTCGCGGACGTTTGGGAGCACGCATACTACGTAGATCACAGAAATGCGCGCCCTGTGTATTTGGAGAAGTTGTTTGAAAACATCAACTGGGATTTCGTCTCAAGCGCTTACGAATGGGCGTTAAAAGAGGGGCTAAATTCGGTTAAATTTTACATTACCGAGCTTCACGGCGGCGCGAAATCTTGCTGCAGTTGCGGCTGCCATTAATGCCAAAAATTCGCCGGTTTCGCGAGTTTTTTAAGAGTGGCGATAAATTTGCGCCGGCTTATTTTTTAAATAAGCGTAAGCCCGCGAGTAAATTTAGCCTTGAGCAACGACTCCTTCTTGGCTAAGTTTACTTTATATAAACTATTTTGAAGTAATATTCGAGTCTCATTTCACAAAAAAGGACGAAAATGAAGAAGTTTTTAGTTTCATCTTTGGCGGCTTTTGCTGCAGTTGCTATGCTTAGCGGTTGCCACGCGCACAAAAGCGAGAGCGCAAACAAAGCACAAATCACCAAATCAGAAGCTGAAGTTATTAAATTTACGGGCGTAAACGACCCGAAATACGTCGTTAGACTAAGCTCTACCGATAAATTTAACACAGCCGTGCTAGAAGACAGCAAAGGTCACAAAATCAACCTTAAAAACGCAGTCACAGCAAGCGGCGTAAGACTAGCGAACGACGATATCGGCACAGAGATAACGTTTAAACGCGGCGAAGGTATCCTA
>NZ_CALHXD010000193.1 GCF_938040115.1 uncultured Campylobacter sp.
AGTCATCGGCGGCGAGATAATCGCCGAAAGCGTCGTCATAGATACTCTCGTGTCAAACTCAAACATCATAATCGCCGACACGCTAGAGATAAAAAAACTAAAAGGCGTGAATAATAAAATTTTAGTCGATTTTAGCATGATAAAAAACACGGGCGAACAGATAAACGAGCGCATGGCAAAGATAAAAACCATCAGAGAACAGATCGTAAAAATGCCGCGCACGCTGGAGTCTAAAAGATGCGTTATCGAGGAAAACAAAGGTCCGATAAACGTCATAAAAGCTAAAATCGAGGAACTAAAAAGCACTAACAACACTCCGCCAGTAACATTTATGAAAAAACTAAAAGAGTATCAGCAGCTGGTGCACGAGTATAACGCGCTTTTAAAGGAATTTCGCGAGAAAAAAGCCGCGATCGCCGAGCTAAAAAGCGAGATAGCCAATATTCAAGACGGAATATTTAACTCAAAGGTAATAAATCACAGCAACTGGCGCGAGTTTAACGAGATAAAATTTAGGCTCGTGGATCCTGCTCGCGACATCACGTACAGCACCCGCGAAAACGAAATCGCTCGAGTCATAACGATAGCCAAGGTCGAGACCGAGGATGGCGATATAGACTACGTAGTTAAGAAAAACAACAACGTCAGAAAGGCCTAAATTTGCCTCTTTTTTTAAAATTTGAAAGCGAATTTTACAAGTGCGAGCAAGGCGGTGGCAAGCTAACTATAAATCTAAAAAACGACTGGAACTACAAGCTGCCGGCTCAAATTTGGACCCAGACGGCCGCGCTCATCGGCTCAAAGAAATTTAACAAAATCGTCTTAAATTTTAAAGACGTAAAAGAGTTTGACTACGCAGCGGCGCTGTTTTTTAAAAATACCTTTTTAAATGCCAGCAAAGAGTACGAGCTCGTAAATTTAAACCCGCACGCGCAAAAGATTTTTGATTCGATAAATAGCGAAGTAAATCCCAAAATAAAACAGATCATAAACTCCAAACCGCACGGAAATCCGCTCTCGAAAATTGGCAAAAATTTGGCCGCGTTTTTTGCGGGATTTTGCGCATTTTTAAATTTCATGGGCGAGTTTTTGGTTAAATTTTGTAAGATATTTATGCTAAAAAATATCCGCGTGAAGGAAATTTTGGCTTATTTTGAAGATGCGGGCATAAAGTCGGTTTTTATCGTGTGCCTTACTTCTTTTCTCATCGGCATCGTGCTGGCATATCAGGGTTCAAGCCTGCTTGCGAGTTTTGGCGCTACGATAATAATCGTCGAGATGATGGGGCTTTTAACCCTGCGCGAGATAGCTCCGCTCATCGCAGCCATCATCGTGGCGGGGCGCCTGGCGTCAAGCTTTACCGCGCAAATCGGCGTTATGAAAATCACCGAAGAGATCGACGCGATGAAAACGATGGGATTTGATCCGTTTAAATTTCTCGTTCTGCCTCGCGTGATAGCTCTCATCGTAGCCATGCCCCTTATCGTATTTTTAGCCGACGTGGCGGGGATTTTCGGCGAGATGGTCGTGATGGAAAACTACCTAAACATCAGCTTTGATAGCTACCTGGCGAGATTTGGCCAAGAGGTGGACATAAAGCACCTTTACGTCGGGCTTTTTAAGGCTCCGTTTTTTGGCGTCGTGATTGCGTTTATCGGCTGCATGAGGGGCTTTCAGATCGGCGGAAACACTCAAAGCGTGGGTACATATACGACCGTGAGCGTTGTAAACGCGATATTTGGCGTGATCATGGTGGACGCGCTGTTTTCGATTATTTTCACGCAGCTAGGCATATAAATGATAATAAAAGCGACTGATTTAACGACGAAATTTGGCGACAGAGTGATCCACGACGGGCTAAATTTCCATGTAAACGAGGCTGAAATTTACGGGCTACTCGGTGGTAGCGGTACGGGTAAATCGACGCTAATGAAAACGATGATATATCTAAAAGAGCCAAGCGCCGGCAAGGTCGAGATGCTGGGGCGCGATCTGTGGTCGCTAGACGAGGCGGCTAGACAGGAGATGAAGCTCGCTTGCAGCGTGATGTTTCAGTTTGGCGCGCTTTATACCTCGATGAACGTACTGGAAAATATCTACATCCTGCTAAAAGAGTATAGCGGCATGAGCGAGCGATCGATGCGCGAGATAGCGATGTTTTGGCTGCAAAAAGTAGGTCTTAGCGAAAACGTCGCTTTGCAGTATCCAAGCGAGCTAAGCGGAGGTATGAAAAAGCGCGTAGCGATGGCTAGAGCGCTGGTGCTGAGTCCTAAAATTTTGTTTTTAGACGAGCCAAACTCCGGCCTTGATCCAAGCAGCGCGCGGGCGTTTGACGAGCTGGTGGTCGAGCTGCGAGATACGCTTGGCGTTACTGTCGTGATGGTGACGCACGATATAGATAGTATTTGTACGATTTTGGATAGATTTTTGATACTTCAAGATAAAAAGATAGCCTTTGAGGGGACGTTTGAGCAGCTAATGAAAATGCCAGAAAATCCGCTCGAAGAGCTTTTAAAAACAAGGAAAAACGGTGGGAAATAAAATAAATTATACTTTGATAGGGCTCTTTTTCGTGCTCGTAGTGAGCGCGCTAGGTATCGCGGCGTGGTGGCTTGGCGGATATGGGAAAAAGGCCGATGACTACAGGTCGTATTTCATCAAAACAACAAGCCTGCCAAGCGGCATCAAAAAGGACTCCACGGTCAAATTTATCGGCGTAGACGCTGGCACAGTCAAGGACATCCGCTTTGCCGACGAAAAAGAAGCCCTCATCGAGCTTGAGCTATCGGTGAGAAAAGATATACCCATTAGAACCGATAGCACGGCGTCTGCGGAGATTCAGGGCATCACTGGTATCGGTTACCTAAATATCTCGCGCGGCAGCATGGATAGCCCGCTCTTTGATAAAAACGAAAAGGCCTACATCGGGCTTGAGGCCGGTTTTTTCGACAAAATCGGCGATAGAGCCGAGTATCTAACAAAAAATTTAGAGTCTACCTTTAAAAATATCAATAAATTTTTAAGCGACGAAAACGCGGCTAAATTTTCGTCTATCCTAGTTTCGGTTGATGAAGCCGCGAAAAAGATAAACGCCGGAAATCTCGATATAAACGCGACTATCGCAAACGCAAACGAGGTTTTGGCAAATGCAAATTTGACGCTAAACGAGCTAAAAAAAGCGCTAAAAAACGCCTCGGGCACGCTTGAGTTCGTAAATTCGTTTACGACTAAGGCAACAGACGCCGCGCAGGCGCTAAAAAATCTACAAACCGCGATAGCAGAAAAGATAAAAAGCGGCGAATACGACGTGAAAGACGCGCTAAATACGATTGGCGACGAGACGGAGAGGACGCTGCTTAGTTTTCAAAAGTTGATTTCTGATTTTAGAAATACCCTTTTTAGACTCGAGGACGACCCGTACGAATTTTTCTTTAAAGACACGCAGAAAAAGGACGAAAAATGAAAATTTTAAGCACGGTTTTAGCTCTGGCGGCGCTGTTTTTTAGCGGTTGTAGCGTCTTGGCAAAGCCTGCGCCTAGGACGAATTATTTTATGCTAGGCGGCGCGGAGGATAAATTTAAAGAGTGCGAAAATAGGCCGGAAAAAACGGTTTTCATCGAGGAGGTGCGGGTTTTTGGCGCGTACGAGAGCCGCGAAGTCCTAAAGGTAGATGCAAACGGCGAGATTCGTCCGCTAAAAAATATCAAATTTTTAGCGCTCCCAAGCGAGATGGCTAGGCGAAATTTGATCATAGCCGCAAGCAATCAATGTGCGTTTAAGCCATCTTTTAAAAACGCGGACATTAGCGTAAAGTCAAATTTACTCACGCTTCAAATCAAAGATCAAAAGGCGCAAATTTCCATGATGTTTAGCTTTTTTAAAGACGGCAAAGAGCTAAAAAGCGTCGTGCTAAGCTCGCAAAAAGACGCAGACGCGGACGAGGGCGAAATCGCGATGAAGGCGCTAAACGCCGCATTTAGCGAAGTGACGGATAAATTTTTGCAAGAATTAATCAAATTTTAGAGATAATCGCAAATTTTAAAGGAAAACGATGATAAAAGCGATCGAGGGCGTGATAACCAAAAAAGAGCCCGCAAATCTCATTTTAAAGACGGCCGGCGGCGTTAGCTACGGCGTGGCTATCTCGCTTTTTTGCTCGGCAAAACTCGAGCGAGGCCAGAGGGTGGAGCTAAACATCACGCAGATCATTCGCGAGGATGCGGACTTGCTTTACGGATTTTTAGATAGCAACGAGCAAAAGATGTTTGAGATGCTGATAAAACTAAGCGGCATCGGCGCGGCGACGGCGATGGCGGTGTGCTCAAGCCTAAATCCGAACGCATTTTTAAACGCGGTAAAAAGCGGGGACGCTGCGGCGCTGCAAACGGTGCCGGGCATCGGCGCAAAGACTGCTAGACGCATCATCGCCGAACTTAGCGACGCAAAGATGACGATGGACGAAAATCTGCCTAGCTATCAGCACGAAGCGATCTTGGCACTGGAGAGCCTCGGCTTTAAAAGAGAAAAGATAATCAAGGCGCTTAGCGAGTGCGACGCGCAAAATACGGGCGAACTCGTCAAACAAGCCCTAAAAAAACTAGCATAAAAAAGGAAAAGATATGAAATTTGCTGTGATATTTGGCGCAAAAAGCTACGAACACGAGATCAGTATCGTAAGCGCCATAGCCCTAAAAAAGGTACTAAAAAACGAACCCTTATTTATATTTTGCGATAAATTTAGAGAATTTTACTTGATAAACGGCGCCGATATGAAGGCGAATTTCTTTAGCTCGGGCAAGTATAAAAACGCCAAAAAGCTCACTCTAAAACAGGGCGGATTTTTCGCGGGCGGTATGTTTGGCGAGAAAAAGGTCGAAGCGGACGTGTTTATAAATTTAGTCCACGGTATGGACGGCGAGGACGGCAAGATCGCGGCGCTGCTCGAGTTTTACGGCCTTAGCTACATCGGTCCTCGCGTGGAGGCTAGCGCGCTAAGCTACAACAAGGAGCTAACCAAACTACTCGCGCAAAAAGCCGGCGTAAAAACCCTAAACTACGAGGTTGTAAGCAGAGGAAAGGCGCCTAGCCTGCCGCTACCCGTGATCCTAAAGCCGCTTAGATTAGGAAGCTCGATCGGAGTTAGCGTGGTAAAAGACGCTAGTGAGCTAGAATACGGCCTAGACGTGGCATACGAGTTTGACAAAGAGATCCTGGTAGAGCCCTTTATCGAGGGTGTCAAGGAGTACAATCTAGCAGGCTGCAAGGCGGACGGCGAGATAAAATTTTCGATTATCGAAGAGCCTAAAAAGAAGGAATTTTTAGACTACGAGCAAAAATATATGAGCTTTTCAAACGAGAGCAGGGCGCGCGAGGCCGACATCAGCGCAGAGCTAGCCGCCAAGCTAAAACAAAGCTTTGAGCGCATCTACAACTGCGGCTTTGACGGGGCGCTGATACGCTGCGACTTTTTTGAGGTAAACGGCGAAGTCTATCTAAACGAGATCAATCCAAACCCTGGCAGTATGGCCAATTATCTATTTGACGACTTTGAGGGGACGCTGGAGCGACTCGCCGCAAGCTTGCCAAAAGAACGCGAGATAAATATCGACTACAAATTTATCAGCTCTATAACGTCGGCAAAAGGCAAGTTGTAAAAGAGGCGACGGTATTTTTGCGCGCCTTTTTTAGCAAATTTGACGTTTGGTTACTGCTTTAGACGCTTTGTTTTTGGCGGCTTTTTTGTTTTTTCGCTATTAAATTCGGTCGTTAGCTTTTAAATTTGACGACTATTGCGCTTGCTAGGTAAAAGTGCGGCTTATTTTTCAACATTTTATAGCGTTAAAGTGCCGATTTAGGTCAAATTTAACTCGCTTTATTATTTGATGAAGCGGCTATTTTCATCAAATTTTACTACCCCGCCTTTTATATACTTGCAAATTTCACTCTAAAAATATAAAATGCTCTAAAATAAATTTGGCTCAATTTAACTTAAGCGGATTTTTTCTTATCAATTTAAGTAGTTTTTGATATAGTATTTCTGAATTGTTTCCGTTATTATATCTAAATTCACATTCTTTAAGGTGAAGCAAGAAATTATCTTTTTTAATCCCTTTAAATTTAGATAGTCTATGCTTAGCGTATCCCCAGAAGTTTTCTATACCGTTTATATGGTTTTTACCGTTTGCGTCTTGCAAAGTAGCAAGCGCAGCGTAGCTAAAATTCATTTTTTGAGTGTTTTACCCTATAGTGCGCTTTGGCTCCGTAATCAACAAGTCCGTCATAGGCTTTCCAGTAGTCTGAATAAATAGTAGAGCTATCAAGCTCGCTATATTGTGATAGTATGGGTATTAGTTCATTTGCAGAACAGTTTTTAACTATCTGGGTATAGACCTTGCCGTCGCGCTTTAGCATACCGTTCTGCTCGCAGTAACGAGCGAAGCGAAGTTAAATACCGGAGTTTTATTTGCCGCTCCTCTACCTCTTTTCTCAAAGAGAGTGCGAGCACAAGACCTCTTACTCGCTTGGCTCCGAAGTAACTTTCGTCTATTTCAAAGCGAAGCTTCTAGGCGAGCTTGCGAGCTGGAAATCTCGCCTGAAAACTTAGATATTTTCTCGCATTCGGTAGCCATAAGAATTCTTATTCGTTTAAAGATCTTACGCAAGCTAACTTCTGAAATTTTAGTAAATTTGGCTATTTTTGCAGCTTCGATATCGGTACAAAAATACTTTAAAATTTCACGAAATTTGGCTTCAGAAATTCTTGAACGAACTATATACTTATTTTTCATTGACAACATAGTAGTTTAAAGCTCCTTTTTAAGAGCTTAAGTTAAAGAGAGCCATAAATTTTAACGAACATAATGCGCCATTATATTTTAATTTGAATTTAAAGATAATATGCTATATTTTACACAAAATTTTACGTAAAGAGCAGAAATGACTACTTTTAGCAAAGATGAAATTTATACGGCGACGGAAGTGGTGCGAAATTTCAGCGCCGTTTTAGGCAAGGTTGGCAAGGCGCAGATGAAGCGCGCCGTGATCGTTAAAAATAATAAATTTGAAGCCGTACTGCTAAATATGGGCGAGTACGAGCGCCTATGCGAGGCTGTCGAGGTACTGCAAAGCATTTATGAGGCTAAAAAACGAGCCGGAAGCGGCGAATAATGGCGGTCAAAGAGGTAAAATACGGCGGCAAAATTTACCGCATCAGCTACGAAACCGTAAATCCCGCGCATAAGGACGTCGCACTATTTTTGCACGGTTGGGGCGCAAACAAAGAGATCATGAAAAAGGCTTTCGGCGCGCATTTTAAGGGCTTTCGTCACGTTTACGTCGATATGCCGGGCTTTGGCGCGAGCAGTATGCACGGCGCGCTAGCGACGAAAGACTACGCAAAAATCATAAAATCCTTTTTAGACGAGCTTGGCGCAAGCCCTAAAATCATCTTCGGGCATAGCTTTGGCGGCAAGGTCGCAACCCTGCTAAATCCCGAATATCTCGCACTTTTAAGCTCGGCAGGCATCGTGGCTAAAAAGCCGCTTTGGGTGCGTTTTAAGATCGCTTTGTTTAAGTTTTTAAAGCTGTTAGGCCTTGGATTTTTATACAAATTTTTCGCCACGAAAGACGTAAAAGGCATGAGCAAAACGATGTACGAGACCCTAAAAAACGTCGTCGATGAGGACTTTAGCTCTAAATTTGCAGACTTTGGCGGCAAGGCGTTTATATTTTGGGGCGAGGAGGATAAGGCCACGCCTCTAAAAAGCGGCGAACGCGTGAGTCGTCTCATCAAAAACAGCGAATTTCACGCGCTAAAGGGCGATCATTTTTTCTTTTTACTCCACGCTCGCTATATCGATGGCGTCGTGAATGCGGGGCTAAATTTGACGGACTTGGATGATGAAAGCGGCATAGAGAGCGTGAAAGTTATAAGCTTGAAAAACTATAAAAATTTGAGCGAGGATGACGAGAGCGCCAACGAAAACGGCGATCTTAAAAATACTACCGAACAAAATTTGGCCGAACCAGCTCGTGCGGATTTAGAGGCGAGCGCAAAAACCATTTCTCAAAGTAGCCTTTTTGACGAGCGGTCACAAAGCGGCGACCTTGTGGATCAAAACCCGCAACTTGACGATGTGAGTGACGAAAACGGTCAAATTTCTGCAAAAAATGTTTTTAAAGAAAATTTGTTTGACGAGCAAGAAATCGCGCAAGACAAGCCTGAGCCTAAAATCGACGCTTTAATCAGCGACGAGCAAAATCAAATTTTACCAAAAGATGAGCCGGGCGATCAAAAAAGCCCCAAAAAGCCTGTGCAACAAACGTTTGATTTGAGCTAGCGCCTTAGATTACGGTATCAGTATTAAATTTATGCAGGCTTGGCAGGCCTACATCAAATTTACGAGCTAAATTTAAGCCCAAAATCTGTAAAATCTCGGCTGATAAATATTTGCATTTTACGGCACAAAAATAAAGCAGGGCGTTTAAATTTAGCTCTCAAATTTAACGGAAAAACTATCGAAATTTACGCCAAATCTGCAAAACAAACTGCAAAATGTCAAATTTGGCAAAAGCGGCAGGGAAAGCCCGCCTCAAACGAACCTAGGAGAAAAAATGAACGAAACCCTCATAAATATCGGCCTTGCTGCGACGCAGATTTTATTTACCTTTGCGCTGGGATTTTATCTCATAACCTGCCTTCAGTGGTTTTCCTACAAGTTCGAGCGCGTGCTGTTTCACTTCACTAGGCCGCTGTGGCACGTGTTTTTCCTTATCGTGCCGATCGTGCTTTTTTATGTGGCGGAGCGATTTTTCTGGATTTATTTTTACTTTGCGCTGGTGCCAAGCCTCGCTCTTTGGCACAAAAAACTCGATAAAAAGCTGGTTTTTACGCCGCGAGTCAAGCGATTTTTTGTTATCTTAGCGCTCGCCGTTATCGCTAGCTACGCCGTTTATATAGCAACGCAGTACCGCGTAAATTTAGGCGTCGTCCTGCCGCTCGTGGTTTCTTTCGCGATTAGCTTTTTGTTGGAAAAGGCTAAATTTAAGGCCTACGAAAACAGCGCGCGCAAAAAGCTAGCCTCGATGCCGGAGCTCAAAATCATCATGATAACGGCGAGTTTTGGCAAAACCAGTATAAAAAATTTCCTATTTGAGCTGCTTAAAAACGATTTCGTTTGCCGCAAAACACCTCGCAGCGTAAACACGCTAGCAGGCCTCATCCAAGACGTAAACAACGAGCTTGCTGTCGGTACGCAGATATATATCGCCGAGGCGGGCGCGCGCCTAAAAGGCGACATCGCGCAGATCACGGAGTTTTTGAGCCCGCAGATCGCTATCGTCGGCGAGATCGGCGCGCAGCATATCGAGTACTTTAAAACGCTCGAAAATATCCGCGCCACAAAGCTTGAGGCTCTTGGCTCAAAGCGCTTAGAAAAGGCTTTCGTTCATAGCGGTACGCAGGCAAACGAGGGCGAAAAGATAGAAATTTACAACAAAGACCTAAGCGGCGTTGAGGCGAGCCTGGATGGGGTTAAATTTAAGCTTGGCGAGAGGGAATTTGCTTCGCCGCTACTTGGTAAATTTAACGCTGCAAACCTAGCCGTTTGCGTCAAAACTGCGCTATATCTGGGACTAGACGAGGCTAGGATCGCCGCAGCTCTAGCACGCCTAAAAAACGTCGAGCACAGACTTGAGCGCATTGACGCGGGCGGCAAAATCATCATCGACGACGGCTTTAACGGTAACTTTAACGGTATGAGCGCGAGCTACGAGCTAGTCGCCAGCTACGAAGGGCGCAAGGTGCTCGTGACGCCCGGCATCATGGAGAGCAGCGACGAGGAGAACGAAAAACTAAGCAAGATCATCAACAAGACCTTTGATATCGTCATGCTGACAAGCTCGCTAAACGCCGTCGCGCTGCTAAAGCACCTAAGTAGGCCAAAAGTTATCGTCATCAAGGACAAATCAAAAATGCAAGAAGCCCTGGCACAAAACACTAAAGCGGGCGATCTGATCCTTTTTTCAAACGACGCGCCGAGCTTTATGTAGGGGTAAATTTGAGGGTTTGGGGACGGCTAAATTTTCATCTTTAGACTAAATTTATGGGCTTGCAGTAGTTTAAGCTATTTGACATTATAAAGTAAAGATTTACGTTAAAATTTGTGGTATTATTAGCTAAAATTTAAAAATTCTATCGCTTATTTTTGGCCAATTTTTCCGCAAGTATCTGTTTTAATTCATAGTTATATTGCAACAAACCCGTTTTAGTATACCCGCAAGATAGTCCACCTTCCGTGCCGGATATTTCCTTCTGAATACTAGCTAAAATAAACGAATTTGGACAATAAATATTGTAAATTTTAGCTACCACTTTTGTCTTATGCGTATCGCTGTAAATATTTATATTGTTTAGCTTTTTGGTAAATTTAGAGTCATCCTGTTCGCCTAAAAAATCCACATACATATTGTCTAAATCGCTTAACGTAAAGTTGCTATCGAGTACGATTATTTCATAGTCTTTTTGGATATTGCATTTATATTCGTAAACGATGCGGTTTTTAACGTCTATAAAGCTTATAGAAGCAAGCAATATTGCTAATATGAAAACGATTTTTTATCGAATTTTATTTGTCTTTTTTGAAAAAGTCCTAGAAAAAACGGCGTTAAAAGCACGGAAAATAAAGTCGAAACGCCCGACATCGCTAGGCATGTTAGCATTGACACAAATTTTAGTATTTTGTTTAAATTTGACAAATAAATCTGATATATAACTATAGCCCAAGCAAATGAAATCATAATAATTAAAACAACGGCCGACATTTATAGCCTTTGATAAAATTTGTATAAAGATTCTAGCGCTATATGTTTTAGACTATTATTAAATTTAACATAAATCCATTCGTTTAAAATTTATCATAATTGTCTTTTGTAGCGGCATAAAACTATAACTTTAAAATTTTCTTACAGGCAAGCAGGCTACATAATTTGTTACGATTTAATGCACAAATTTATAAAATATAAAATTTAAGTTAAAGTTTTAAGATTTTATTCAAAAACTAGCTATAATGTTCATTACAAATCCAAAACGAAGGAGGAGCCATGAGAAAAGGCGTTTTTATCGCAGCGCTTGCGATGATATTTTCTTTTGGACTCGCAGCCGCTGAAATTTCGGCAAAAGACATCAAAGAACCAAAACTTGAGTTTGGCTTTATGATCGACGTCGAAGTTGTAAGCCTTTGACAGTAGGTAAGGATGACGAGCACGGACTTCGCCGCCTCATATACATTAAGGGCGGTAAAGTAAGCGGCAAGATAAACGACGAGGTGCTCCCTTACGGCGTCGATAGCCAAGTCGTGCGCCCAGACGGTCTCACTGAGTTAGTGGCGCGCTACGCGATCAAGCTTGACGATAGCGCACAAATCTACATCGACAACGCTGGCATCCGCCACATCACCGATTCTGATGCCGCCAAAGAGGCTGCCAAAGGCAAGATTGTTGATCCAAAATACGTTTATTTTGCTACCACCACAAAGTTTGAAGTCTACGATCCAAAGTATAAATGGATGGAGCGCGCAATCTGGGTGTGTTATGCAGTTAGATTGCCGGATAAAGTTTTACTTAGATTTTACGAAGTAAAATAACAAAAGCAGTGATCAAATTTACGCCCGCGGTGCAGTCTGTGCGTACTCGCTGCGGGCTACTCGCGTCGGTTAGGAAAACCACTCTTTGCAAACACAGAACAGGCATTTTTAATAACTTTTGGTTAAGATCGGCCTGTTTTGCATCTAATTTACTTAAATATATAGTGTCAAATTTGAGATAATTTTACTCATTTTGATGTTTTTTAAATTTTCTTTAAAAGCTTCTCTAAATTTGACATTTTTAAAATTTAGCATTTTCAAGGTGCGGGTTTTGCCAAGCGCCGATTTACGCAGACGAAAGATAAAATAGGGCGGTTAAATTTAAACGACTCAAATTTAACCCCAAATTTGAAGTTAAATTTAAATCCCCGCGCTAGCCATCCCCGCCTCGATCAAAAACTGGCTAGGCTGGTAGTTTATCTTTTTGATCTTGTCGTATTTGGCGTAGCTTAAAATCAGCTCGTCGCGAGCCCTCGTGACCGCGACGTAAAAGAGCCGCCGCTCCTCCTCGAGCGAGCCGCCCATGCTCATGAGTTTGAGGTTCGGGAAGCGATTTTGCGCGAGATCGACTACGAAAACGAGGTCAAACTCAAGCCCCTTTGAGGCGTGGACGCTTAGCAGATTTACCCCTTCGCCGCTGCTCATTTCGCTGCTGCCCAGTGTGATAAAGTTATAAAATTTCTCCGCCTCCGAGTAGTTTTTGGCTAGCTCGCCCAGCACCTCTAGCTTGCCCGCGATGCGCTCGAGGGCCTCTTTTTTTAGCGTTTCGTCTATGTTGCCGTTTTTTTGCGTGGCGCGCTTGGTCGCGAGGTTATCGGCGATGAGGGCGTAAATTTTGCTATTTTTGAGATCTTCTACCAGCGAGGTCGGGCGCGAGTGGCGTTTGGCGGCGCTTAAAAAGTTGTAAATTTCATACAAAAACTGCCCGCCGCTCTCGCTTAGTTTTTGCATTTTTAAAATCGGGTGCGCGAAAAATTTCTCGCTAAAGTTAAATTTAGCAAATCGAGACTTTTCACCAACCTCGTCAAGCTCGTCAAAAAGCCCTAGCTGGTAGTTTTTGGTCTTTTTGGCAAAGGCTTCCACGCTATCGTCAGGCTGTAAAAATCCGCGCACGACGTCGCCGTGTCCGACCTTGCTTAGCACCTCGAAAATCTCCTTGCTAAGCGCCGCACCGACGCCTTTTGCGTATTCGCATATGTGGATAAAGGCCATGATGTCCTTTGGGTTTATGAGGATGCCTAGCAAATCCATCGCGGCGCGCACCTCGCGGCTTTCAAAAAAGCTCACGCCGCCCTTGCGCTTAGAGCCGATACCAAGCTCTCGCAGCGCGACCTCCAGGCCGTCGGCGCTCGAGTTGTTGCGAAAGATTATGGCGATGTTTTCTTTTTTATATTTTGAGACGGCGATGACCTGCGCGATGTTTGAGTATTGGTCGAAAAGCTCGTTGTAAACTAGCAGCTTTGGCGAGGCAAATTTGCCCTCGCGGCCGACGACTAGCTTTTTTTCGTAAAGGCGCGGGTTGTTCGCGATGACTTTGTTGGCCAGAGCCAGGATCGCGGAGCTGCTGCGGTAGTTGATATTTAGCGCGTATATTTTAGCATCTGCGAATCGGTCCTTAAACGAGCCGATGATCTCGATATTTGCGCCGTTAAAAGCGTAAATGCTCTGGTCAAAATCCCCGACGCAAAAAAGGCTTTTCGTCTCAAAAGCGCTTATTAACGAGCCTTGCAGCGAGTTTGTATCCTGGTACTCGTCGACTAAAATTTCCTCAAATTTTAGCGGCGCGCCTTTTCTTAGTTCGTTACGCATTTTGATAAGCAAGTCGTTAAAATCCGCGTAGCCGAATTTGCTCTTTTCCTCCTCAAATTCGCGCAAAACGTCCTCGTAAATCTCGGCATATACGCCTTGCTCGTCGCTTCGCTCCTTTAGCCACTCGCCAAACGTCTGCTTTAGGGCTAAATTTTGAAATAGCGAATACGCGTCGTAAAGATAAGCGCCCCCGTACGGTTTAACGTCGCTTAGGTGGTTAAATTTGCGCCTCTCGACGAGCGATTTTAGCAGTGTTTTTAGCTCGCTTGGTTGCTTTAGCGTGACGGGTTTTTCTAGAAATTTAAGCAGCGAATAAGAAACTGAGTGAAAGGTGCCCGCCGTGATATGCGAGGTGATTTTTTTATCAAAATGTCGGTTTAGACGCTCGATCATCTCGGCCGCGGCCTTGTTGGTAAAGGTTAGCAGCAGGATTTTCTCGGGCTTTACGCCTAGATTTAGCAGATGGGCGATGCGCGCGACTATGGTGCTGGTTTTGCCGGTGCCGGCACTTGCGATAACTAGATTGTGCCCGGCGGGAGCGGTTGCGGCGGCGTATTGTTCTTGATTTAGTTTTGAAAGGGGCATATTTTCCTCGCGTTTAAAAGGGTGGATTATACCCAAACGGGCTTAAATTTATAAAAATGAAAAAGCGATGAGGGCTAAATTTATTCGCCCCGCGTTTTGTGGAGCGAGGCGAAAATTTAGCGGTTTTATTTTGGATTTAGTATTTCTTTTAGCTCCTCGTCACTTAGCTCGTAGCGGTAAAATTTGAGGTAAAATTTTTTGACTTCGTCTTCTAAATTTAACTCGGTAAAAATTTCGGGATAAAAGATTTTGGCTAGCCAAAGCGGCTGCAAAGCACCTTCAGCACTTCTAACCGACCATAGATATACCCCGCTAGGCACGACGAATACGGCGCCGTCTTTGACCGCTTTTAGTTTTGCAAACGCAGGATTATTTAGGATTTTTTCCTTGCCTTCGCGAGAGTTCGTGATGATGACGTCAGGGTTAAAGATAATAACCTGCTCCTCGTTTATCATCTTTGAGATTTTAAAGTCAGTTTCGTTATCTTGGGAGCTTAAATTTATGCCGCCCGCGATTTTTATGTACTCCGCGCCGATATCTTTGCTGCTGATCGTGCTAAAATTTCCGGAGTTAAAATTTAGAGCCAAAACCCGCTTTTTATCCTTGATATTTTGAACTTTTTCGCTTACGTATTTTATATTTTCGTCAAAATACTCGTTAAATTCCTCCGCCTTTTTTACCGCATCGCCGCCTAAAATTTCGGCTATTTTGCTAACCGCGCCTTTTATCTCGCTAGCATTGCTAAATTTATTTATATTTACGACTGCGATGCCGGCGGCTTCGAGCTGGGCTCTTTGATTTTCGTCAAATATCATACCGACGGGCCCAAAAACTACCTGCGTATTTGAGGCGATGATGGTCTCGGCGCTGCTTGTTAGCGAGCCGCTGACGTTATTCATAG
>NZ_CALHXD010000194.1 GCF_938040115.1 uncultured Campylobacter sp.
CTCCTGCCAAAGCGCCCTATCAAAGCCGATCGAGGCGTTAAACTCCTCCAAAAGCTCGCTACTCTCACCGCTAAACCTACCCGACCACATTTTTTTTGGATTTTCTTGCATCGTTTTTCCTTTTTGCGCTAAATTTTGGCTTTGATTTTAGCTCAAATCCACTTAAATTTCACGCCGTATTCACTCTGCGCGGCTAAAATGAACGAAAAAGGAGCAAAAATGAAAAAGCGAATTTATCACGTAAGCGAGGTCGCAAAGAGCGGAGAAAAGGCGAGAAAAACGATATTTTGCGAGACGGACGCCACTAGCTGCGCGGTCTGGGTCGTGCGAGCCGGCCAAGAAGTCGCGGTGCACGCACACACTAAAAGCGACGACGTGTGGGTGTGCTTGCAAGGCGAGGGCGTGTTTTATCTTAGCAAAGAGGGTACGAGCGAGGCCGAAAAGACGGCGGGCGGACTTTTGGATAACGGCGAGCAGGTAAATTTTAAGAGTGAGCGACCCGCTAAATACAGGCAAGTCTCGGTCAAAAAGGGCGATGTGGTGATCTCGGCTAAGGGCGAGTGCCACGGCATGAAAAACACCGGCAAGGAGGATTTTATCTTTATCAGCGTTATCACGCCGTTGCCCGCTGATTACGTGGCGCTGGGGTAAATTTAAGCTAGCAAGAGTGGGGCTTATCGCGTGGGAAATGAAAATTTGTAGCATTTTAGGTATTTGTTGATTTTTGCTGCGTGTAAATTTGACAAAAGCACATAGCGGCGAAATTTTAAAAATTTACGGCAGCAAGCTAAATTTGACGCCGATAAATAACGCTGAAGCGATCGCGGTGCACGGCGATAAATTTGAAATTTTAGGACGTTAAATTTAGACGCGTGCCATTCTAAGAGCACGCCTAAATTTAGAAAACGGCGCTTAAATTTTACGCGCTAAAGCCTGCGTAAATTTTAAAATTTAAAAACGGCGACGGCTAAAACAGTCCAAAAAATACAGTTGGCGACGCAAGCTAAATTTACTCTTCGCAAAAATCCCGTTTAAATCATCCTCTAAATTTGCCTTTACGAACTTGAATTTACCAATTTTTGTGAGCGCGTCAAGCGCCTTTAGCACATGAGAGCCGATGTAACCCCCTCCGCCTGTTATTAAAATTTTCATTACCCTGTCTTTAGCGCAAAAAGTTAGGCTGATAAATGATAACCCAACTTTTAAATATGTCTAGAAAACATTTACTTAGTTCTTGTTTGTTTTAGTGTTTGCAGAGTATCAAAATCCAACACTTCACGCGTCGATGAATAGCCTTCAAAATAACCTTTTCTTCTTAAATCATCACGCCATTCCACAAGCATCTTATTCGCCAATATTCTAGCCGTAGCAAAATCGTGTTTTTCATAATATTCACTTAGTATAAAGCAAGTTGTTAGCATCGTTAATGTGGCGCGCTCCTCTAAGCTAATATTTGTATTTCTCAACATTTCAACGATTTCTAAAGCATATCTCGTCATTAAATCATAAATTTGAGAATTACTTAAACTTGTATGATATTTTACAAATCTTTTATACTCTAAGACTACTTCAGGGTCAAGATCAAGTCTTGGTTCACTGTTTTTTATCTTATATATTGTTATTGCAAGTGCAATCATCAGCGAAAGTCCATTGGTTGCCTGAACCAAAACCAAAGCCGCTACCCATATCCAAATCATGTTTAATCCTTAACTATGATAATAAATTTAAAAGCAGTGCTATGCCTAAAATAAAAGTGGCATAATTTATAAAAATAGCACTCGGAGAAGTTTCAAAATACGGATTATTTAGTTTTACCAAATTCACCAATAAACAAAGAACAAGAAAAATGGCGAATAATACTCCTAAAAACATATCGCTTTTCTCCTATTTAAAAATATCGGCAATGATAAAAATCAAAGAAATTACTATTGCCCACTTTGATATAAATCTAAAAATCGTTGCATAGCCGTTTACCTTTAGCGTAATGTCACGGCTTGGAAGCCCCCCTTAAAAAGTCTTCTTCCATTCTCACCATGGTTGCCTTATATATTGGGTTAACAAAAATAAACATTACAGAAAAAACAATCAGACAAAAAATAGCCACAATCAATCCTTTTACATTTTATTATCTCTATAGACATAATCGCCATAGCAAGTTGATAAAGAATTATATGAGGAATAAACTTATAGAAAACTTTTCTATAGGAATGAACGTGTTAAATCTACCTGAGATAACGACGGACGAGGAAAACGAACGGTTTTTTGATACCGTGGCTTCAAACGTAAAACGGATGCGACAAGAAAGAAATCTAAGCCAGTTAGAGACGGCTCTAAGTATCGGACAAGCCTCGGGCGGATTTTACGCGAATATGGAAAATAACGCCCACGGCAAGCACTTTAATCTACTTCATCTTTTTAAGCTTTCAAAACTTTTTAACTGCAATATAAACGAGTTTTTTAAGGAAATAACAGAGAGCAATGAAGATAGAT
>NZ_CALHXD010000195.1 GCF_938040115.1 uncultured Campylobacter sp.
CTATAGCCGCGCTGGTGCCGATGCTGGTGCCTACGATCAGGCGCGTGAGCGGGAAAAGCACGATGATGAGGATGATAAACGGAAAGCTTCTTAGCGTATTTACCGTGATGTCAAGCGCGATAAATAGCGGTTTGTTTGGCTTC
Source organism: uncultured Campylobacter sp. (assembly GCF_938040115.1). Lineage (GTDB taxonomy): Bacteria > Campylobacterota > Campylobacteria > Campylobacterales > Campylobacteraceae > Campylobacter_A. Next base: position 144 of record NZ_CALHXD010000195.1, read on the forward strand.
AGACCGTCTTGCGCGGAAAGAACGAGCAAGATAGCGGGCACTAGGCCTATGAGAAACGCTAAAAGCGTCGAAACCACGCTCATATAAAGCGTCTCACCGATGGCCGGAAGCAAAATGCGCTCGAAAACGTCGGGAAATTTAGAAAAATCTATGCCAAACATCACGCCACCTCCCATAATACGCCGCTTTGCTTGATATACTCGGTCACGCGCGCTTCGTCTTTAGGATCGACGTTGATGACGAGCGAGCCTAGCACGTTTTCGTTTAGCTTTTCAAGCTTGCCCCAGACGATGTTAAAGTCGATGTTTAGCGTGCGCGCCATATGCGTGATGACGCTGTTTTGAGCGACTTCTTTTGGGAAAAAGAGCCTGATATTTACGCCCTCGCTCGGCAAAATTTCATCCTCGCCGAGGAATTCTTTCATCTTTTCGTCGGGTTTTAAAAATAGCTCCTCGATCGTGCCGCTGCCGATTATCTTGCCGCTTTCTAGCAGCACTGCGCGGCGCGCGATGCTTTTTACGACCTCCATCTCGTGCGTAACCAAAACGACGCTGATGTTTAGCGTTTGATTGATCTGCTTTAAAAGCTCGAGTATAGAATTTGTCGTATTTGGATCAAGCGCAGAGGTCGCTTCGTCGGAGAGCAAAATTTTAGGACTCAGCGCAAGTGCGCGGGCGATAGCGACGCGCTGTTTTTGTCCGCCGCTTAGCTCGCCCGGGTAGCTTGCGGCTTTGTTTGCAAGACCTACGAGTTCTAGTAGCTCGCTCACTCTTTTTTTGATTTCGCCGTCTGAGTAGCCCCAAAATTTAAGCGGGGTTGCGACGTTTTCAAACGCCGTTTTTCTAGCCATCAGCGCAAAGTGCTGAAATATCATCCCAACATCTCGCCTAAGCTCTCTTAGCTCTTTATCTTTTAGCGCCGAGATTTCTTTGTCAAATACCTTTAGGCTGCCGCCTTGATAGTCCTCTAGGCCGTTTATGCAGCGAAGCAGGGTGGATTTACCCGCGCCGCTGTGGCCTACGATGGCGAAAATTTCGCCTTTTTCTACGTTTAGGCTGACGCCATCTATGATCTGCGTCGCCCCGTAAAATTTCTTTAAATTTTCTATTTTTATCACTAATTTTCCTTGTTTTTAAAACCGCATAAATTTATAAAATTTCGCGCCTTAGCTCATCGGCGCTCTTTGGCGAAAGAAGCGCAGGGGCGATGTCAAATACGCTAAACGCACCGCTTTCGCCTTTTTTAGCCAGCCTATACGCCGCGCGGGCGTAGGCTACGAGCACGCTTGCGGTAAATTCGGGATTTGAATCAAGCTTTAGCGAAAACTCGATCAGATGTTTATTTTCGCCGCGCTCGCCCGTCGCTCCGCTTCGCAGGACGAATCCTCCGTGAGGGATGCCGCCGTGCTCTTTTTTAAGCGTCGCAAGATCTACGAAATGCACGCTCGTGTCGTAGTCGGCGAAGTAGTTTGGCATCGTTTTTATCTCGCGCTCGATGCGCGCTTTATCTACGCCGTCCTGCACCACTACGTAGCACTCGCGCAGGTGCTTTTCGCGCGTTGAAAGCTTTGGATTTTCGCCCGCGCGAACTCGCTCCAAGGCGCTTTCTATCGGCACGGTGTATTGGCGCGCGTCCACAACGCCCTCGATCCTGCGGATGGCGTCTGAGTGACCTTGGCTTACGCCTTTGCCCCAAAATGTATAACTGCTGCCGTTTTCTAGCACGCTCTCGCCAAATAGTCTATTTAGCGAAAACAGACCCGGATCCCAGCCTACGGCGATGATGCCTACATTTCCGCCCGCTTTGGCTGCGGCGTCTACGGCAGCGAAGTGCTCAGGGATTTTCGCGTGCGTATCGAAGCTATCGACGACGTTAAAGCTCTGCGCAAACTCGGGCGTCTGCGTCGGCAGATCCGTCGCGCTACCGCCGCAAAGCACCAAAACGTCAAATTTGCCCTTGTGCGATAAAATTTCATCCGCGCTAAACACCGGCGCGCCGCATGTTTTTACTTCGCTTGGATTCCTACGGCTAAAAACGGCTGTTAGCTCTAAATCCTTACTATTTCGAGCGGCAAGCTCCACGCCGCGACCTAAATTTCCATATCCCAAAACCGCTATTTTTATCTTTTGACTCATTTTTATCCTTTAAATTTAACTAGTGACAAAGTTTCACTTCATCAGCAAATAATAAATCACATATATCCAACTTAAAAATCCGTGAATTATCGCCCACAATATGCTTTTATTAGCTCCCCATGATAGTGCGACGGCTATGACCGTGCCTAAAGTAAATCCACCGATGCTACCTTTCATTTTTTCTCCTTGATTTAAAATTTAGGTTCAAACGAGCGGACTACTCGCCGAACGCCTTTAGCTCGTCGCATACTTTGGCGAATTTTTCCTGCGCGCTTTGCAGTCCTTCGCGGTTGGCTTCGACCACGGCTTGCGGGGCGGAGGCCACGAATTTCTCGTTATTTAGCATACTTGAGAGCTTTGCTATCTCTTTTTCTAGTTTGGTTTTTTGCGACCGCAGTCGCATGATCACCGCACTCATGTCCACGCCTTCAAGCGGCACGAAGACTTCTAAATTTTCGCTCACGTCGCGCGCGGCGTTTTCGATTTTAGCGTCGCAAAACTCGATCTGTTCGCATTTGGCTAGCAGCGCGATATAGTTTGTCGCCTCGGTCAAATTTTCGTTTCCGTTTAGCTTGATGAAAGCTTTTGGGATCTTTGAGTTGCCTTGCTCGATGGTCGCCTTTGCGCGGCGGATAGCTACTATCGCCTCGATTACTAGCTCAAAGGTCTTTTCTATCTGCAAGTCGCGCTCGTTAGCTTGCGGATACTCTTCCACCATAATCGAGCTTGCGTTTTCTAAATTTGAGCCGCTAAGCTCGTGGAAAAGGTATTCGGAGATAAACGGCATAAATGGGCTGAGCAGTCTCATAGCCTCTTTAAATATCGCTCCAAGCTCCCTTACGCTGCCTTTATCGGCTTTGCTAAGCTCGATGCCCCAGTCGCAAAACTCGTCCCATAAAAATTTATAAATCGCATTTGCCGCGTCGTTAAAGCGGTAGGCGTCGATGTTCTCTCGCACTTCGCGCACGCACTCGTTAAAGCGGCTTAGCATGTATTTACCAAGCTTTGTTTCGATTTTCGCGTCGCTTAAATTTGCAAATTTAGACTCGTTTAGCAGCAGATATTTGCTTGCGTTGTAAAGCTTGTTTGTAAAATTTCGCACGAGCTTCATCTTTTCGTCGCTTAGCTTTATATCGCGTCCCTGCACGGCAAGTAGCGCAAGCGTAAATCGCAAGACGTCGGCGCTGTACTCCTCGATACTAACGAGCGGGTCGATGACGTTGCCTAGGCTCTTGCTCATCTTTCTGCCTTGCTCGTCTTTAACTAAAGCGTGCAGGTAGATATCGTCAAACGGCAGCTTGCCAAGCGCGTTTTCGCCCTGAAACATCATCCTAGCCACCCAGAAAAACAAAATATCAAAGCCGGTGATTAGCAGGTTGTTCGGGTAAAATTCGGCCAAATCGCCGTCAAACCATTTCTCGTTTTTTAGCTCCTCGCCGTTGCCCCAGCCAAGCGTGCTAAACGGCCAAAGTCCCGAGCTAAACCAGGTATCAAGGACGTCCGGGTCTTGATGGAAATTTGCGCTTTTGCATTTTGGACACTGCGTCGGATCGCCTTCGTCCGCCCACTCGTGTCCGCACGCGTCACAGTAAAATACCGGGATCTGATGCCCCCACCATAGCTGGCGCGAGATACACCAGTCGCGAAGCTCGCGCATCCAGGCGTTAAAGCTGTTTATCCAGTGAGCCGGGTAAAATTTAGCTAAGCCTTCGCCGACCTTTGCGATCGCGTCGTCCGCGATCTGTTTTTTGACGAACCACTGCTTTGAGATGTATGGCTCGACGACGTTTTTGCAGCGGTAGCAGTAGCCGACTTGGTTTTCGTAGTCTTCGATCTTCTCGACGTTTCCGAGCTTTTCTAGCTCCGCGACGATAGCGTCTCTAGCCTCTAGTCGCTCAAGCCCCTTAAACTGCGCGCACTGCTCGTTTAGTATGCCTTTTTCGTCAAAAACGGTTATAAATTTTAGATCGTGCCTTTTGCCGACCTCGTAGTCGTTAGTGTCGTGCGCCGGGGTGACCTTAACAAGACCCGTTCCAAACTCCATATCGACGTGCTCGTCGGCGATGATCTCGATCTCGCGACCGATTATCGGCAGGACGACTTTTTTGCCGATCAAATTTTTATAGCGCTCGTCTGCGGGATTTACCATTACGGCGGTATCGCCGAAGTAGGTCTCTGGCCTTGTCGTTGCCACAACGACAAATTTGCTTGGCTTATCGGCAAAATAATATCTCAAATGATAAAGCTTGCCTTTGTTTTCCTTATGCTCAACCTCGATGTCGCTGAGCGCGCCGTCATGCGTGCACCAGTTTATCATATAGTTTTCGCGTACGATGAGCCCTTTTTCGTAGAGATTTACGAAGGCTTTTTTGACCGCTTTTCTTAGCCCTTCATCCATCGTAAATCTTTGGCGCGACCATGCAGGCGAGATGCCTAGTTTGCGCATCTGATGCACGATCATACCGCCGCTTTTTTCTTTCCATTCCCAGACTTTTTGGACGAAATTTTCGCGTCCGAGCTCTTCTTTTTTGATACCTTGATTTAGCAGTTGCTTTTCAACGACGTTTTGCGTGGCGATACCTGCATGATCAAGGCCCGGCTGCCACAGCGTTTTGTAGCCGTCCATTCTTTTGTAGCGCGTCATTATGTCTTGCAGGGTAAAGGTTAGCGCATGCCCGATGTGAAGCGAGCCCGTTACGTTTGGAGGCGGCATCATGATGCAAAATTTACGGCCGTCTTTGCGGATGTTTTTGTTCGCGTCTATCTCGAAATATCCGCGTTCTTCCCAAATTTTATAAAATTTATCTTCTACTTCTTTTGCGTCGTAAAATTCCGCCATATTTTATCCTTAATAATTGTTTAAAAAATGTCGGATTTTACTACAAATTTGCTAATAGTATGTTTAAAATAGGTTGTTTTTAAGAATAGGCAAAGAAAGCGAAGCGGCTAAAAAACCGCTTCGCAAAGGATCATTTGACGATAAATTCGTGCTGAGATAGATCGTAGTCGCTCATGCTCTCGTCGTACATGTTTTCCGTGATGACCGCAGGTAGCATGCACTTACCGCTCATGACGACGCGAAGAGGCGTATAAAGCACGTGCGCATCCTTGCTGGCACTCAAACTATAAAAGCTCAAAACTCTGTCGTCCTCGATGTTTTGATGCTCGAGAGTTAAAGAGTTTTTCGTAGCTTCAGTTCTTACGTTTGGTACGATGTTTTCGTTTACCACCTCAAGGCAAGGGCTGATCGTTTCGTTTATCACGCCGTTTCTGATAAACTCATTCGTTTTAAGAGAAAGCTTCGAGTAGATGACGTCGTTTACCTTAAGCGCGTTGATATCGATCTCTTTGCCGTCTTTGCCGACGAAGGTTCTATAGATATCAAGCCCTTTCTTGTCAAATTTGTGATTTACGTCTAGCTTTTTGTAGCCTGACGCGCTAACGCCTAGATACACGGCTGCGCCGTTTTCAGGTACGATAGTAATCTCAGGCTTTTTAGGAGCGATGTTGATAGCTCCGCGACCGTCGAAATTTAGATCGTGTCCGTCGGCGATAAGCTTAAATTTGTTCTCGCTTGAGACGTCTTTGATATAGGCTCTTAGCGCTCTTAGCGTAAATGCGCGCTCCTGTGTCGAATGCAGCTTATCTACGCGAGCGATCAGGTAGTCTGCTAGCTCGTCGCTAAATGCGTTTTTCTCAAAGTGATTGGCGTGCAAAAGTAACATAAAGGCCTTGTTTCTGATCTCTGAGCCAAAGTTATCTGCTAGCTCTTTTTCGCGGTCAAAGGTCGATTTGTTTAGTCCTTTTAGCACTTTTTCGCTCTCTTTATTTAGTCCCTCGTTTTTGAGGATCGCTGCCATCAAGTATCCGTCAAGCGCGCTGTTTTGGTATCTCTTTTGATCGTATAGAGCGTTTAGCTTTGATCTATCGAGTTTCTTTTGCGTGCTTAGGACGTAGGCTGCGTAAAGGGCTTGGAAGTTATCGTTGCTGCCAAATGCCTTTAGCCAGTCGATCGCTTTACTTTTTACGTGGCTATCTAGCGCAAAGCCTGATTTTTCAAGCGTAAATAGCATATCGATAGCGTAGATCGAAGCAAAGTTGTTCGTGTAGCTTAGCTGATCCCAGTAGCCGATGCTGCCGTCTGTTTTTTGCATATTGATGACGTCTTGCAAGCCTGCTTCGACGAATCTTTTTCTATCGGCTTCTTTTGCCTTGGCTTCTTTAGAATCGTCTCCGCCAAGCACTAGGAAATTTAGCTCAAAAAGCTTACTTGAGCGTTGCTCGGAGCATCCGTAAGGGTAATTTACGAGCTTGTCGCTATTTGCGCTTAGTACGCCTTTGATAGAGCTTGAAGCGTCGATCCTGATGCGTTTAAACTCCTCGTCAAGCTTAAATGTCTTTTCCACGGTAGCCTGGAAATTTTTAGCGTAGGTACTAAGCGGATAGGCGTGGATGACGTCAAGCTTTTGCGAGTACGTATAGCCGTTTTTACCGTCGTTTGCGGTGAAATTTATATATGATTTACCCGTAGCGTTAGCATCGATGACGAAATTTAATTTCGCGTTTTCGTTAGGTTTTAGCTCGATGCTGTCAACTGCTAGCTGTGCGTTTAGGTTCGTATCTATGCTTAGGGCGACGGTTTTTGGCTCTTTAGTGGTGTTGATCACTCTTAGTGTGTAGTTTACCTGGTCGCCTTGGATCAAATACGCAGTTTGCGTCGGTTTTAGGATGATGTCGTCTTTTACCTTGACGGCATTTACGCTAAAGCCGAGCTTATCGCCGATGACGCTAAGTACGGCCAAATTTATCTCGGAGTTAAAGTCGCTAGGCACCTCTACGTCAAAGTTCGCTACGCCGTCCGCGCCCGCTTTTGCGGTTTGCATTTTGATGTAGGTTTTGACGTTTTTCTTATCGACCGGGCTAGCAAATTTTGCCATTCTCATCTCCATAAGGGCAGCCGCCGCGTCGCCGCCGAAGCTTAGTACTTTACCGTCTTTTTTAAATCCGCTCAAATTTGCGTAGATGTCGTAGTCAAGCACGCCGTCGTTTAAAATTTTGTCAAAAAAGTCAAGCGGGCTCTTTAGCTTTTGATTTGTTACTTGTAGCACGCCTTCATCAACTGCAAATAACGTAACTTCCGCATTTGGCTCGGTTTTTACGGTAGTTTTAAATTTGGAGTTTGACTTCACGACTTTTGGCGCTTCGATGCTGACGTTTGTCGCTCGGTATGATTTATCCGCTTTTGCATAGACTTTATCGTAGGTTCTAAACGGCAAGACATCGTTATCGGCTACGCGCATGATGGATGCAGTTACATAAAGTCCCTCAAAATCGAAGTCAAGGTCAAATTTGGCGTTTGCTACGTTGTTTTCTATATTTACGACTTTATACTTTTTGACGTTTTCTGACTCGACCGTGATGATGCCGATGCCGCTTTTTAGCACAGAGCTAACGTCTACGTTTAGCGAGTCGCCTTTTTTATAGACTTTTTGATTTAGCTTGATTTTAGCTTTAGCTAGCTCTTTTGTCGGTTGCAACGTGCCGCCGTAGTCCCAGCCGCTAACGTAGATATCTAAATTTGCCGAGTGGCCGCTTAGGATATCGGAAACCACGACTATGAAGTCGCCGCTTTGATTGAAATCATAAACGAATTCGTTACCGCTAAGAGTATCGCTAAAGACCTTTTCGTAGCGTTTGTTCCATTTTAGATAGCCTTCTTTGTCGTAGTTGTATTCCCAGATGGCTTTTTTGATCTCGACGGCTTTTTGTCTATCTTTTAGCTCCTCGTCTTTAAGCGGATCGACGCTTACGAAATTTAGCGTTAGTTTGGAGTTTGCGTCGATGTAGGTGTCGTTTGCTCTGACGCCGACCATAACGTCAAAAGGATATACGCTAAAGTCGTTGCTAGCGCTTACATTTTTGCCGTCATCGTTAATGGTAAATACCGCGGTGCCTTTTAAAATGCTTGCGATTTTGCCTTTGTTTTGTAGCTTAAACGCAGTCGCACCTTTGCCCTCGTTGTCTAGAGTGACTGGTTTAGTAAACTGATCTAGGCCGTTTGCGGCGTATTCGCCGTTGCTAAATTTATACTCTTTAAATTTATCGTTTTTGTAATCTTGTTGATATAAATTTAACGCCACGTCGCCTTCTAAATTAGCCGCCGCTCCGCCAAAAAGGTAGTTGCTTTGCAGTTTTACGTCTATTAGATCGTCTAGAGCGTAAATTTGCTTATCTAGCTTAACTTCGTTTTTGATGCGTTGCGGAGTAAAGGACTCGACTGAAAAGTCGTAGCTATCGATGATTTTATTTGCAAAGATCACTTCAAATTTAAACGTTCCGGTTAGTCCCGAGTTTACCGGCTCGTCGAAATTTATCACGCCAAGCTCGGTGGTGTTTACGCCTTTATTTAGGATCACTTTATTTTGCGGATCTCTGATTTTTAGCTTAACGGGCATGTTTGAGAGGCTCTTAAACAGCGCGTTTTTGATGATGATCTCGCCTTTTATGTTTTCCTGCGGGCGGATGATGTTGCTAGCAAAGTGCAAATACGCGCTATACGTTTCGCTTCTATCTTTGGCGTCTAAATTTGACTCCTCGTTTAGGCGTTTGTTTTGCGATAGGGCGATGAAGCTTTGCTCTTTACCTAGCGTTAAAACTGCGCTTGAGACGTCCTTGCCGATGTCTTTTTTATTAAATTTAAATACGCCTTCGTCGTTTGTGATGCCGCTTGCGATGAGATTGTTTTTAGTGGAGTAAATTTTGACGTCCGCGTTTGCGACCACTTCGTTTTTACTCAAGCGGTTGGCAAATAAAAACACCTCGTCTTTTGAAACCTTCATGCTTAGGCCGATATCGGTTAGATAGACCGCTTTTTGTACGCTTTTGTCTTTGTCGTAGTAGATCGTGACTAGATAAACTCCGTCGCCGCCCTCGGCAAAGTCAAGCTTGATCTTGCTTTTTTGCATTTCGTTTTGAGCGCCGCCGATCTCGTAGTTTTTGCTAGCTACTTCCTCGGCGTAGTTATCCAAAGGAGTCTCGGTAAAATTTAAAAAGTATCTTAAATTTTGCTCTTTTAGCTTTTCGACGACGACTTTAGCGGTGTTTGTGTTTACGCTTTTTATGCCGATCTCGCCCAGGTTAGACATATACGTGCCGCTATCGGTAAACTCCAAAAACGGCTTTAGATCGCCAAAAGCGACGTTAAAGGTGGAGTTTTCTCGTAGCATCGAGTAGTCGTCGCCAAAGCCCTTATAGAAGGTGATTTTGTAGGTTGTCTGCGGTTTGAAGTCTTTACTGGTGATGTCGATATAGTAGTAGTAATACTCGCCGTCGGCGTCTTGGTGGCTAGTGTACTCCATTTCGCCAACTTCAAAGCTATTTACGCCCTCGACCTTGATAAATTTTTTAATATTATCAGAATCTATCCAATCTTTAAGATAGAGTCTAGCCGCTAGTTTGCCGTTATCTAGGCTAATGCCTTCGACTTCGTTTAAAAACATAGTCTTGGCTTTTGGCTTATCGACGAAATTTTCATCGGGATTTGAGACTTTTTGCACGACTTCAAAACTATCGGCCAAATTTATACCCGAAGTATTTTTGAGGTTTTTAGAAACCGAAAATACTAAATTGTCGCCGCTTTCAAGTAACTTTATCTGAAAGCTTTTAGGCGTTTTGGCTACGATTTTATATTTGATGTTTTGTTTGGCTAAATTTTGCTTGTCGTAAATTTTAAAATTCGCGGCAAACTCATCCTCGCTAACCTCGTCATTAAACACCGCTAAAAAGGTATCTCCGGAGTACTCGATCATATTTGATAGCACGAAATCTCCGCCGTAAAATTTAACCTTACTATCGCCTTTTTTGCACGAGTAGCTTACGCCTTTTGCAAGAGGCTTTTTAGGGTAAAAGAAAATCGAGTCTGATCCATACTCAAAGGCTCCCGTTATCTCGGGCGCGCACTCGATTATTTTTTTGTGCGTGACCTTGCCGATGAGAGACTGTTCGTTTTGGGCATACTTGACGCCAATGCTTACCGAGCCGTCGTCTAACGCCCTGCTTGAACCGTCAAGCGTAAAGGCGCTTAAATTTGCTGCCAAGATGCAGCTTAGGCTTAAGCCGACTAGCTTTAAACGCATTAAAACCTCCTTATTTCGATATTGATTTCGCTTAAATTCGAATTTTCGTCCAGACACCCGAGCTTGTGTTTGCCTTGCGTTAAATTTAAGGTATTTTCGCTCGCGTTGTTTACTTTTTTCCACTCGTTTTCGTCGATCTTGAGATATATCTCATCGCCGATATACGCGTAACATTTTAGCATAACTTTGGTTAAATTCTCATCGCTCAGCAGAATTTGATTATTTGACGGCGTTGCAACGAGAGGTTTATAGCTTTTAAATTTATAGTAACAAGGACTTTCTTTGATATCTTCTTGAGTAATCGCGCCGTTTTTTAGTAAAAATCCTACTTCATCGCCCCTGATACTCTCGCAGATATCCTTTGGCGCAACGCCCTCTATCTGCCAGTCGTCCTCCTTGTCTCTGCACTCTTTAAATTTAAACGCGTCAAGGCAGGTTTTTTTGGACTCAATGCCGCCTGGCGTGCTCATGAAAGACAGTTTTTGCTTTTGAGCCAGTAGCTTAAAGACGTCAAAAACCGTGCGAGACGCGTCGCTAAATCCGCTTAAATTTTGCGTCTTTTTGCCGTTAAAGTTACCAAACCACACCGCGACAGTGTAGTCGTTATTTACGCCGATCGTATAGATATCGCGCGAGCCGTAGCTGGTGCCGGTTTTAAAGGCGATTTGAGGCGTGTCTTTTGCGTATTGCCACGCGACGCCAAGGTAACTGCGGGAGGCGGAGGAGAGCATCTTTGAGGTTAGATACGCGCTTTGCGGGCTGATTAGCCGTCCGTAGCCTAGTACCGTCTTGCCGGCAACCTCTAGCGGTTTTAGCTCGCCGCCGTTTGCGTAGATCGTGTAGAGGTGGGCTAAGCTTAGCAAGCTCATTTCCGCACTTCCAAGCGCGATACTATCGGCGTAAAATTCCTTTGAATTGCTCACCAAATGCACGCTAGAAAGCAGCTCATAGAGCGAATTTTCTCCTAGTTTGTTGTTTAGGCTAACGGCCGGGATATTTAGGCTAAGCGCTAGCGCCTCGGTTGCTGAGATGATACCAAAAAACCTGCTGTCGTAGTTTTTGGGCACGTACTCTCCGAGGAAAATTTCTGTATCTATCATCTGGCTTTTTGGCGTGATGAAACCCTCGTCGAGTCCTAGCGAAAATATAAACGGCTTTAGCGTCGAGCCCACGTTTCTGCTCATCGTTACGCCGTCGTTTTGTCCCTGCGGAGCGTGCCAGTCGTGCGAGCCCACGTATGCCGCTACGCTCATATTTTTGTTATCGATGATTATCCCCGCGGCGTTGTATGCGTCTTTTGATTTTAGCGAGGTTGCCGTATTTTTTAGCGCGTTTTCGAGTAAAATTTGCAAATTTAGATCTAAATTCGAGTGCGTAACGCCGTTTTTTAGAGCTTGCGCGGCGTAGTGCCTGGCCTTATAAACGGCGTCGTAGC
>NZ_CALHXD010000196.1 GCF_938040115.1 uncultured Campylobacter sp.
TGGTTTTTAGATGAAACGGCACGTATTTTAGCCCCGCGACCTTTTCTACGACCTTTGGCGTGACGGTTTTATCGTATTTGTAGCAAAACGGGCATGCATAGCTAAAGACCTTAACTAGCGTGTTTTGCTCCACGGATAGCGGCTTTTCTAGCTTGACGTAGTCCTCGCCCTCGGTAAACGCGGCAGCGCTTATGGCGCCAAACATCGCTACGGCTAAAAAGCCTTTGCTAAATTTAGAAAATAGGTTCATGGAATGCTCCTTAAAATGATTTTGTTTGCGTTAATTTTATATTCTCTCGCCGCCGCAAAACTCACGCTAAGATAAATTTTAGATTAAATTTATAGAATTTCGACTAAATTTTGGCACAAAAGCCAAAATTTGAAATTATTTTTTACAATTAAGCAAGTTTTAATAAACGCGTGATTTCTACGTTAGCGAGGTTGATTAAAATTACGATATCAAACCAATTCAAAGGAGAATAAGATGAAGCGAACTCTTTCCTCATTTGCGCTAGCTGTGGCGCTTTTAGGCGGTCTAAGCACGGACGCGATGGCTATCGGCGGACCTAGCGGCGCACACATCGACTACGGCATCCCGGGCAAGATCGGCGAAGTAGTCGTAAACCCATACGACATCGCGCCTCTAACGGCGGTGATCAAAAACGGCGGCTACACGCTAGCAAACGCGAAAGTCACTATCGTACCAAAGCCGGGTGGTCAGGTTATCAGCTATAAAGTCGCCGATAAACACCTTCGCACGCACGGCGGAATCCCTGTTTTTGGACTTTACCCTGACTATCAAAACACCGTCGAGGTCGAGTACGATAAAATTTACAAGGGTCAAACCGAACGCGTAAAAGAAACCTATAAAATTTACGCTCCCGCGATCTACTTGGAGAGCTCTGGCATGCCGTCTCAAAAGGGCGCGCTGTTTGATAAAATCGAAGTCGTAAAGGCTCCGAGCGCCAAATTTGCAAACCGCCTCTACTACGTAAATAACTTCGTAAATAAAACCGGCAAAGGCACCAAAGTCGTGTGGAACAACCCTGCAGGCGGCGCGATCGAGTGGAACTACAGCCCGAACAACTTCATCCTAGACACCAAAGGCGAAGTGCGCTGGTATCTGGAGCCGAGTAAAATTTACGATCTCAAGCAGCCTTTTTCTGCGGGCGTCATGATGGGCTTTAAGCAAAACGACGACGGCGCGATGACGTGGGGCTATGGGCAGCGATACGCCAAATACGACATAATGGGCCGCGAAATCTTTAACCGCGAGCTACCTGCGGGTTACAACGACTTCTCGCACTCCATGGACGTAGCGCAAAACGGCCACTATTTCCTACGCGCGGCAAACGCCAACTATAAGCGCGCCGACGGTAAAAACGTCCGCACCGTGCG
>NZ_CALHXD010000197.1 GCF_938040115.1 uncultured Campylobacter sp.
TTTTTTGCCGTCTTTTTTATACGTGCCGTCGATGCGCGTGCGCCAGTCGGGCTTTTCTAAACGGCTCGCGTAAGTGCCGTCGTCGCGCAGATAAAAGGATATGTCGGTATTGGTGTTTATGAAGAACCACTTGCCTGCAAACACGCCCGTGCCTTTTTTGCTCGCTTTTGCGTCGCTATGCTTGACGCTAGGGTCTTTTTGGGGCTCTAAATTTGAGCTTGATTTGGCTTGCGCCTGATTTGAGCTAGCCTGCGCCGCGCGGCTTTTTTTAAAGGTAAACAAGACGCCGCCCGCGCTTTGTTCGTATTCGAGCGAGCCGTTTTTCAGCCTAAATTCGCCCGCATCGTTATCTAGCGCGTATCTGCCGCTGCCAAGGCTTTTGTAGCCGCTTTCTCCTGCACCCGTCTTGCACGTGCCGTCCGGATTTGCCGCTACGATACTGACTATGGCTTTGCCGCCTGCTATCTGGAAAAACGAATCCTCAAAGCACTTTTGGCCCGCCGTTTTAAACGTCTGCCCTTGTGCTGCGACCGAGTCGATCTCCCATCTGCCCTCTAGCTCGTCTGTGCTCAAATTTGAGCCGGTTGCCGTTGCCGCGGCTTTGTTTGCGGCTGCGTCTTTTTTGAATGAAAAAACGATAAATTTGCCGCCGTCTAAGGACTGTTTTACCTTTAGCGCGTCTTTTTCTAGCCAAAACTCGCCGATAGGACCCAGCGCGTATTTGTCCGCACCTATGCTTTTAAAGGCGTAGCTTGCCGCGCCGCTTTTGCACGCGCCGTCCTCGCCTACGGAGCTAAGGCCTAGCTTTGCCTCGCGGCCACTAACCTCGAAAAACGAATCCTCAAAGCACTTCTGCCCCGCCGTTTGCACCTCCTGCCCGTCTATGTTTGCCGAGACGATGCTCCATCTGCCCTCCAGCTCGCTAGCGCTTAAATTTAATCCGAGGCAAAGCACCGCGATGGTCGCAAAAAATTTAAATTTAGCCATATTTTTCCTTTTCGGTAAAATTTATGAAAAAACGGTGGCTGATTTTAGCATCTAAGGATAAATCTACGAGAATTTAAGCAATGAAAAACGAAAGCAAGCTTGGCTTTTTGCGGCGAATTTATCGTTTTGCGCCTATTTTAATCTCGCGGTTGGCGTAAATCGGCGCAAAAGCGTTTTGCAAAGCAGGCGTAGCGTACGAGTTTAATTTATATTTCGCAAAATCTCGGTACCTAGGCTAACTTAAGCCTTTGCATAGCGACTTAAATTTAAGCTAAAACGCACGGCGAGATATCTTTAATCGGCGCTAAAATTGCGCACGTCAGCGGCTAAAGCGTCTTTTTCAAAGTCTAAAAATACGCCTGTAAATCGCGTTGTCGATATCGCCGTCGTTCAAAAACTCCAAATAATCATTTCGCATCTCCTCGCTCATAGCGTAAAAAGGCGAGACGGGCAGCAGGCACTCAAATAGCGACACACCGCCGCAAAACGCGCTGCCGCCATCGCCGCCTTTAAAGTATATCGGCGCGCTTACAAGCTCGACCGGGTAAGGATCAAAGGCAATGAATAGCCCGAATAAATTGGGCTCAAATAGCGAAAATTCCGGATTTTCGGGCTGCTTAACGTGCGGTAACGCTACCTTGTCGGGATCAGGCTCGTCGCCAAAACGCCAAAGCGTGCGCGCCCCGCATCCGGCTAGATATTCCCATTCGTCCTGGCTGGGTAGGCTAAAGCCGTTCTTGCGTAAATTTGCCTCAAGCTCCTCGTGCGTGACGTCGTCAAACAAAAACGCGCGAATTTTACCGCCTTCGCGAACTAACTTTATCGTGCTCCAAACCGTCATTTCAGAAACGTCTTTGTCTTTACCGCGCGAAAAATCCTCTATCTCGTTTGCGTAAATTTTAAGCCTTTCGTCGCTTAAATCTACTTCGTACCAGCTAAGTTCGGCGGGTTTTCTTTCGGCTAGCATAGCGGGGATTTTGGCGCGGCGAAGCGGCGAGGTTTGCTTGGCTACGAATTCATGCAGGCTTTGATCCTCGGGACAAAAGTCGCATTGTTTTTTAATCTCTTTTGCCGAATTTTCATCTAAAACGGCAAAATCATCCCAGCCAAGCTCAGGCTCGTCCCCCGGGATAAAAACGAACTCGCTCCCCTCAAAGTCAAAAATGCCCGTCTCAAAGCTATGCTCGCCGCACGTAAATTTGCTTAAATTTAGAAATTTAAATTGCGGATATGCGGCGGATATTTTTAGCATCGCGTCTTGTTTTTCGTTGGAATTTAGCTTTTGAAATTCTGCTTTGTTCATCTTTTTCCCTTTTAAAATTTAACGCATTGTAGCGGACTAATCTAAAAAACGTTTAAATTTAGGCGAGCGGCGCGGCTAAACTCAGCTTTGAGCTAGACCGTAAGCGATAAAATAGATTCAAGTAAAAACTATTTGCGAGTTAAAAATAGGGCGAATTTAAAAATCAAAAAGAAGGATGCGAAGCGGTAAAATTAAAAAGAGCCCGGAGTCGGGCTCAAATTTTAGTGTAGGTCAGACCAGACTTTGCGTTTCC
>NZ_CALHXD010000198.1 GCF_938040115.1 uncultured Campylobacter sp.
ATCGAGCGCAACGGCAAAAAGTACGTCATGCCGCACATCCGCGTGATGTTTAACGCCAACGGCTCGACCTTCACCCGCCACCCGGACACCAACCGCGCTGTCGAGGCGATGAAAAAGATAGAGGCGATCATCACCACCGAGCCCTTTTGGACGAGTACGGCAAGACTCAGCGACATCGTGCTGCCAGCTGCTCTTGAGTGCGAACGCACGGATATCGAGTTTGCAAACTCTACTAGCGAATACCTTTTTGCGATTAAACCGCTAGTAAAGCCCGCAGGCGAGAGCAAGAGCGACTTTGAGATCGCGCGGCTCATCTGCGCGCAGTGGGGCGAGGAGTACGAGCAGGCCTTTAGCGAGGGCAAAACGGAGCTTGAGTGGGTGAAGGAAATTTACGCCGACGCTGTCGCAAAAGCCGAAGGCATGGGAGTGGCGATGCCTAAATTTGAGGAGTTTTGGCAAAAGGGCTACGTTAAATTTGATAAGATCGACGAGAAAAAGCGATATTTTACAAACTACGCGGACTTTCGCGCCGATCCCGAGAAAAACGCGCTAAAAACGCCGTCGGGCAAGATCGAGCTATACTCCGAAGCGGTCGAAAAGCTAGGCTATCCCGACTGCCCGCCGCACGCGACGTGGATGGAGCCGTTTGAGTGGCTGGGCGGCGACGTGAGCAAGTATCCTATCGCCATCAGCGGCGCGCACTCTAAATTTAGGCTCCACTCGCAGCTAAACAGCTCGCTCATACGCAACTACGCTGAGATCGCGGGCCGCGAACCCGCGCTCATCAGCCCTGCTACGGCAAAGGCGCGCGGCATAAAAACGGGCGACGTGGTGAGGATATACAACGACCGAGGCGAGATCCTCTGCGGCGCGCTGGTGAGCGAGCGAGCGCAAGATAACGTCGTGATCGTAAGCGAGGGCGCGTGGTACGATCCGGCCGTCTGGGGCGAGAAAAGCCTTTGCAAACACGGCAACATAAACGTGCTAACCAAGGACGTGCCTAGCTCGCAGCTCTCGCAAAGCAACACCGCGCACACGAGCATGGTGCAGATCGAGAAATTTAAAGGCGAACTGCCGAGCGTAA
>NZ_CALHXD010000199.1 GCF_938040115.1 uncultured Campylobacter sp.
GCAAAAGACCATATAAATTTAAAAGATATGAACGAGGCCAAAAAGGCTTATTATCAGTTCGTAACTAGCGGCGAAAAAAGCTTCTTGGACGCGGCTTACGAAGTAGCGGTAAAAAGAGGGATTATCCAGGTATTTACGGCCGGAAACAGAAGCTTGATGGCCGAGTCTTTCACTCGCGCGGCATTGCCTTATTTTAGGCCGGATGCCGAGGACTACTGGATCAACGTCACGGGTCAAACCGGCGCGGATAGCTATCCTAATGATTCTAACGAATACATAAGAGGACATAAGGCGTCCTCGGATATTCAGGAATTTAACCTTGCCGGACACTCGAAGTGGTGGACGATCGCCGCACCGGCCGAAGAGATTTATTCCGCGTACGTCGAGCTTACCGACAATGCGACATACGGCAAAGCTATTTATAAATCATCCGGCGGTACTTCTATGGCCGCTCCTCACGTTAGCGGAGCCTTGGGCGTCATAATGCAGCGCTATCCATATATGAGTATGCCTCAGATTAGAGAAACTATGCTAACTACGGCTAGACAAAGGACGCTAAGAGCCGGTCACGGTGCAGGCGGCATGCTAGAGCGTTGGGGTAGCGACGGAAAGGGCGTACCTAGTAACGTCTGGGGTTGGGGCATACTCGACCTCGGTAAAGCGATGTTCGGTCCTGGGCAGTTCTTAGGAAACTTTGACGTTACGATGAATCAAAACGATATCTGGACAAATAACATCTCAGACGTCGCTATCAAATTTAGAAAAACCGAGGACGATAGCGACGCTGCGGCTTGGGCGGCTAGAAAAGCGGCTCTTAACGCCAAGTCAAATTTGAGCTCGGAAGAAAAAGCCGAGATGACCTTTGAAACCGCAAGAGAGCAGGCTAGGGCTGCAAGAGCGGCGGAAGGCTATGAAGGCTCGCTAACTAAAAGAGGAGACGGCGCTTTGACTCTTACTGGAGATAATAGCTTTACCGGAGCTGTAAATATATACGGCGGTAAAATTTCGGCCTTAAATCAATCAATCTCAACTTCAAGAAGTATAAACGTCCACAAAGGCGGCGAGTTTGAGGTTTTAAACGCTCTTACTTACCAAACTCCAAGCGCGGGCGGTTTTGTAAGCACGACCAAGGCAAGCGACGCTACGCAAGTTAACGCCGTTATAAACGCGGGCGGCGCATTTATAGTTAACGACGGCGCCCATAATCTAAATTTAACATTTAAAGAGGGCTCTTTATTGAAAGCGGCTATGCTATCAAACGCCGAGCTTGCAAATTTGGCCGCAAATCCGACTCTAAAGAAAACCCTAAGCGCGAGCGGAAACTTCGCGGGCGTAAATTTAGCTAACGTCGAGGATAGCTATGCGTTCTTTAAAACCACTAAAGAAACTGTTAGTGGCTCAAATTTAGCTCTTTCTTTGCAAAAAGGCAAAAGCATGGAGGAGGTAGCCTCTACTAGCGCCGAGAAGTCGTTTGCGAGATTGGTCGAGGCAAATCCTAGCAGCGCTATTTATTCGTCTATGTTAGGAGCCACTCATGGCGTAGCGGCGGCATACTTCGGCGCGTTTTCAAACGATCTAGACTTTAAAGCGCAAAACAACTCCGCTATAGACTCGTTTATGCTGGCAAATTCGGTTAAAAACAAAAACGGCGCTAAAAGAGCCGATATCGACACGGGAGTTGAGCTTTGGTTGCTTAGCAGCGCTAGCAGGATAACTTCTGACAATAACGCCGGCGGCAGACTGGGCACGAACGCATTTACAAATCTAGTAGGCGTTGATTTTCTAGTAGGCGATAGCTCAAAAGCAGGCGTATTCGTAGGGCTTGGCAAAACAAACCACAAGCTAGGCGATAGCAAGGCGGTAAAAAGCAAAGACGCACATGCGGGTATCTACGGCGACATAGGACTTGATCCTATCAAAATCAGCCTGGGCGCTATCTACTCGAAATTTGATCAAGAAAAAAGAGTCGTTAACTCATACGCTCCTTTGGCTTACGAGTATAAAGACGCCGATGCGTCGGCTATCAGCGCATTTGCCCAGATCGCCTATACGGGGCTAAGCTATGAAAACGGCTTTAGCCTAGAACCTTATGCAGGGCTAACCTATATCCGCTTTAAAAACGACGATGTGGCAAATTCTTTGGTACAGATCAGAAACGAGGATAGAGACTTGCAAGTAGCAAGCGTGGGCGTAAAACCTAGTATCGCATTTACCATGGACGGCGTAGGCCTAGTCGCAAAAGCCGATGTAGCCTACAACCGCTTCCTAGGCGATAAAACCCCGAGCGCTCATATGAACGTTACAGGCCTTGGCGCAACTAAACTAGAGGGCGAAAAGCTAAAAGATCTAGCCACTACCGAGCTTGGTATCGAGGCTGCATTTACCAGAAACTTTAGAGTCGGCCTTAGCTATGTTGGAGCATACGGCAGTAACGTAAAATCAAACGGCGTAAACGCCAAATTTAGTTGGGCGTTTTAATCTTTCGGATTAAAAGCTTAAATTTGCCTAGAGCGAGCTAAATTTACTTAGCTCGCTACGGGTTTAAATTTGACTTTGTAAATTTGCCGCATTTTGGAGATAGAAATTTGTCTCGAAAATGCGGCTTAGGAAATTAAGCGTATAGATACGACTTACGCCGCTGCTTGTAAGATCTCTTAACGTCTACTTCGCTATTTTAGTAATTGCGTCTTAAAAAACTACAAATGCAGTTTGGTGAAGCAGTGGAAATTGTGATTAGCGTCTCCGTTAATCGGCAAGAAACTGACCGCGGATCTAACGCTAGTAGCCTTTTTCATTTAGCTTTCTATAATCATCGCATCCTGGCTGAAGACCTAAATTGCAGGCTTTGCCGTAGTACTCTTTTGCAGTAGAAAAATTCTGTCTTACGCCTTTGCCGTATTCGTATAAAAATCCTAAACTACCACAACCCAAAGCCTCTCCCCCATCACAAGCTTTTTGATAAAGCTGGGCTGCTTTTTGGTAATCTTGAT
>NZ_CALHXD010000200.1 GCF_938040115.1 uncultured Campylobacter sp.
GGGTCGGCACGGTGATACGCGCGAGGTTTTTTGACGACTGCATACTTAAATTTACTCGCGAGCACCTGGCCGCCGTCATCGTTCAAGTAGGTGCCGGGCTTGATACTAGGCCTTTGCGGCTAGCTCCACTCTGCCCTGAGGCGACCTTTTACGACCTTGATTTGCCTGACGTCATCGCCCTTCGCGATAAGCTCATGCCAAAAGCGCCGCGAAACTACAGCCTAGCGTGCTCGATGCTAGAAACCGCGTGGATGGACGAGCTAGCAAAAAAGCACGCGGGCGCGAAGTTTATTTTCGTGCTAGAGGGTGTGGCGATGTATTTTGAAAAGGCGGTATTTCGGGAGTTCGTGCTAAATTTGAGCGAGCGGTTCGAGGGGCTTTTGCTCACTGATTTGATAAATAAATTTGCCGCGAGATCAAACACGCGCAAGCACGACGTGCTCAAATTTATGAAAGGAGACGTGAAATTTAAGATGAGCGTAGAGGGTGCAGACGAGGTCGAGGCGTGGGACAAAGAGCGCATCAAGTGCCTAGAAATCGGCACCATGACAAATATGTACAAACACCGCTGGGGGCTTATCGCGCGCATGCTGGGCTACATAAAGCCGTTTCGCGAGGCGTGCAGGATGTTTGTTTTCGCTCTGGGCAAGCGCGGGTAAATTCGCTCAAATTTAAGCTAAATTTGACGGTAAATTTGACTGTTTTGCGTCCTAACCCGCACCTTTATGGCGCTAAAATACTATGCGCGCTAAATTTGACGCCGCCGCAAAACGCGATCAAGCTCAAATATAAGTTTGCGCTTATTAAATTTTAGCTATAATCCAGGCTTCATAGATGGGTGTCCGAGCGGTTGAAGGAGCACGCCTGGAACGCGTGTAAAGTGCAAGCTTTCGAGGGTTCGAATCCCTTCCCATCTGCCATAATCTTATAAAACTTAACCCAAAAATTTTCCACAAATTTACGCACAAGAACAAAAAATGATAAAGATAAAACACATAAACGAAGATGATTACGCGCGGATTTTCGTATTCGGCGATATGCACGGCTGCCTCAGGCTTTTTAATCTGATGATTAAAAAGATAAATTTGACCAAAAAGGATTTGGTTATTATTTTAGGCGATAGCTGCGACCGCGGCGAGGATACGATTGGACTATACAAAAGATACGCCGAGCTCGTTAGAAAAGGATACGCGCTGATCCACGTGCTGGGAAATCACGAAAAAATGATGATGGATGGGTATTTTGGCGGCGATACGCTAGATCATCAAATTTGGCTTAGAAACGGCGGCGATAAAACCAAAAGGTCGATCTACAAGCGAAATTTAAACAGCTTCGCGCTCTCGTGGCTCAAGGATTTTATCGGCGATATGCCCCACGTAGTAAGCTCTGAAAAAAGCATATTCGTCCATGCAGCCTTTGACGGCGGCAAAAGCGAAGAGGAACAAGACGAGGACTACGTGCTGTGGAGCATAGATCCATTTTGGGAGAGTAATAATACGGGCAAGCGGATATTTCACGGGCACGTCGCAAGCGAGGAAAATAGGATAACCAGGCGCGCGAATAACGTCTTTTCTATGGACGTGGGTGCCGTGTTTTTTAAGCGCCTAGTTATCATGGAGATAAAAAGCGGCGAGAAATTTGAAGTGGATTTAAAGGAGCAAAAATGATTTATTTTACCTCCGATTTGCATTTCGGACATAGCAATATCATGAAATTTCATCCGTGCTTTAGGCCTTTTTCTAGCGTAGAGGCGATGGACAGGGCGCTTATTGGCCATTGGAACGAGAGAGTAAATCCCTGCGACACGGTTTATAACATGGGCGATATTAGCTTTCACAAGGATGTGGAGACGAGTATATCCATCTTTAGCAAGCTAAACGGCAAGCACGTCCTAGTGCTAGGCAATCACGACGAAGCGATAAAAAAGCATAAAGACGAGCTGCTAGCTATGAAAAAGCAAGACGGCAACGCGCTGTTTGATGAAATTTGCAAATACAAAGAGATCACCGTGCAGCGCGAACAAGATAAATTTCATCTCGTGCTCTTTCACTATCCGCTAGCCGAGTGGAACGCAGGTCACCACGGCGCGATCCAGCTATACGGCCACATCCACGCAAATATCGCAAACGTAAAAGGCAAGGCGCTAAACGCCAGCTACGACCTGCACGGCAAGATTTTGAGCTTTGAGGAAATTTACGATTTCGTTAAAGACCTGCCGCCTTTTGAACATAGCAAACACAGGATGTTTAGCGAAGAAGATAGCGTAGAGAGTAGAAGCGCGAGGATAAAAGAGGTTTTAGAAAAGCTAAATTTTGACTGGCCTTAGTCAAATTTGCGCTTTGGATTTACAAAGCGAATTTGGGCTTCAAATCTTAAATTTGAGCCCAAATTTAGCTATTTTCATAAAAACATCACAAACAAAAACACGCCCAAAATCATGCGGTAAATCACGAACGGTAGCATGCTCACGCGCGCGATCAGCGCCATAAACAGCCGCACGCAAAGATACGCGCTAAGGCCGCTAACCGCCGCGCCGATAGCAAGATCGCTCCAAGGTAGCGCGTCGGGGGTTTTTATCAGCTTTACCGCCTCAAGGCCGCCTGCTAGCACGATAACCGGGATCGAGAGCAAAAACGAGAAATTCGCGCTTGCGCTGTGACTAAAGCCAAGCATCAGCGCCGCCGTCATCGTCACGCCCGAGCGCGAAACGCCGGGTATTAGCGCGATCGCCTGCGCTAGACCCACGATGAGAGCGAGCTTGATCGTCATTTCGTATTCGGTTTTTAGTCCTGATTTTTTGTCCGCGACGTAGAGCGCGATACCAAAGATTATCGTCATCGCCGCGATCACGAGCCCGTTTCTAGCGTACTGCTCGATGGCGTCACTAAACGCTAGGCCAAAAAGCCCCACCGGCACGGTCGCAAAGCCGACCGACCACACGAGCGTGCTGTCGCCGACCCTCTCGCGTCGCGTGATAGATGCGAAAAAATCGCGCACGAGCCCAGCAAGTCTATCTTTGAAATAAAAAAGTATCGCCGCGAGCGTGCCAACGTGAACGGCGACGTCAAAGGCAAGCCCCTGATCCGCCCATCCAAGCAGCTTTGGCACGAGCACGAGATGTGCCGAGCTAGAGATCGGCAAAAACTCGCTAATGCCCTGAACTAGGGCCAAAACGATGATATGCGAAAGCTCCATCACGCGGCCTTTTGGTTAAATTTAAGCTGATTTTGCGCGCTAAATTTGATTTTATCTTGAGCACAAATTTGATCATTTTCGCCTTTTTGTGCGTCAAAATTACCTGCGCCGCGAGCTAAATTTATGATGAAATTTTCGTCGGCGAATCGCCCTGTTTTTTGCCTATATCTTTGCAATATTTCCCTTTTTATAATTTTGATTTTACCGCGAGCAAGCCGCATAAATTTGATGCGGGTCTCGCCCGGCATGAGTTCTCAAATTTGACGCCTCCAGCTCAAGCTAAAACCGTCAAATTTAAAGCTAGATTTTACTTCGCCAACTCTTGCGCAAATTCCGCGATCTTTTCAGGCGTGAAGCCGAAGTATTCGAACAATGCGCCCGCCTTGCCGCTCTCGCCAAAGCTCTTCATCGAGTAGATCTCGTCAGCAAATTTATACCACTCCAGCGCGCTTGCGGCTTCGACGGCGATGACCTTGGTCGCTGGATCTATGATCTGATCTACGTACTCGCGCGGCTGCTCGCAAAGCAGGTCGAAGCACGGAGCAGAGACGACGTTCGCGCCGATACCGCGAGCGGCTAAAATTTCAGCCGCTTTAACGCAAAGCTCGACTTCGCTGCCGCTGGCTATTAGCGTGATTTTGGCGTTTTGCGCGCGTTTTAGTAGATAAGCGCCATTTTCTACGCCGCCTAGTTCGCCTTTTTCAAGCGGAGCGAGGCCTTGACGGCTAAGCACGAAGGCGCTTGGAGCGCGTAAATTTAACGCAGCTTTCCAACAAAGCGCGTTTTCGTTGCCGTCGGCCGGGCGGAAAGTGTAAAAATTTGGCATCGCGCGAAGCGTGCTAAGCTGCTCGATAGGCTGGTGTGTCGGTCCGTCCTCGCCCACGCCGATGCTGTCGTGCGTAAAGATAAAAAAGTGCCTGATGCTCATCAGCGAGGCGATACGCGCGGACGGCTTTAGATAGTCGCTAAAGATAAAAAACGTCGCGCTAAACGGCAAGAAAAGCCCGTATCTAGCGACCGCATTGTTTATCGCGGCCATGGCGTGCTCGCGGATACCGTAGTGGATGTTGCGTCCGTTAGGGAAGTCGCCCATGCCTTTTAGCTCGGTTTTGTTTGATGGAGCCAGATCCGCGCTACCGCCGATAAAGCCAGGTAGAGCCCGCGCGATCTCGTTCATGATGACGCCGTTGCTGTCGCGCGTGGCTAGCTTTTTACCGCTAAAATCTGGGAAATCTATCTTGCTAAAATCAGGGTTTAACAGTGCGTTTAGCATATTTCTGCTCTCGCTGCTTAGATTTTCTACCTTTTTGTTCCACTGAGCTTCGGCTAGGTCGCCCTTTTCTAGAGCGGCGCGGAAGCGAATAAGAACGTCCTCGTCGATGGCAAATTTGCGCTCAGGATCAAAGCCGGCTGCGATTTTAGCAGCCTTTATGATCTCCTCGCCAAGCGGCGCGCCGTGGCTGTGGTGACTGCCCTCTAGCTCGCCCGCGCCCTTTGCGATGCGGGTGTTTGCGATGATGAGATACGGGCGCTCTTTTTCGGCGGCTTGCTCGAGCGCAAACTCGATCTGATCGTAGTCGTGGCCGTCTATGCGCGCGACGTCCCAGCCCTGCGCCTCAAACCTCGCCTTCACGTCCTCGCTCCAAGCGATACTCGTGTCGCCCTCGATCGTGATGTTGTTGGAGTCGTAGATCAGCACGAGGTTGTCTAGATGCAGATTGCCCGCGACCGCACAGGCCTCGTAGCTGATGCCCTCCTGCAAGTCTCCGTCGCCGCAGAGGCAGTAAATTTTATGATCTATGACGGCGTTTTCAGGCTCGTTTAGCAGATTGGCCGCGTATTTTGCCGCCATAGCAAAGCCCACCGCGTTTGCCACGCCCTGCCCTAATGGTCCGGTCGCGACCTCGACGCCTTTTGTGTGGATCTCTGGGTGGCCCGGGGTTTTGGAGCCTAGCTGACGGAAGTTTTTTAGATCATCAAGGCTAAGATCGTAGCCGCTAAGATGCAAAAAGCTATACACGAGCGAGCTTGCGTGACCGCCGCTAAACACGAGCCTGTCGCGGTTTAGCCAGTTTGGATTTTTAGGATTGTGATTTAGAAATTTAGCCAGCACGACCATGACGTCCGCTAGCCCCATCGGCGCGCCCGGGTGCCCGCTGTTTGCCTGCTGCACCATATCCGCGCATAAAAACCTTATCGTATCCGCCATCTTTTTTAGCATTTTTTCTCCTTAGTTTTTATGCGATTATACGAAAATTCGGCTTAAATTTTACGCTTTTAGCGCCGCCGTAAATTTTAAAAACTCGGCGAAATTTTCTTTTTTATCTTTTAGCTCAAAAGGTATCTTATGCTCTTTTTCGCCGATTATTACGGCATCCTCTTTTACTTCGATTTGCGAGCCCTTGATCTCGTCCCACGAGCTAAAAACGGGCTCTTCCATCAGCTCGCGGCTAATGAGTCCGCGCTCGTCCAGTATCACGCCGTAAGGCTTACCGAAAAGCGAACGGTCAAGGCTGTGAAGCATCGGCGAGACGGGCTTAAAGACGCTAAGCGATTTTGATAGCAGCTTCGTCTCGTCAAGCGGCGTTTTTAGCGCTTCGCCCAGCTCAAGCTCCAAAATTTTATCCGCGATCGTGCGCTCCTGGGCCTTAACGCCTTCCTCGAAAACCGCTTGCAAGACCGCTTTTAGCGCCCTTTTCATCGCCGCTTTCATCTCGTCCTCGATTTCAAATTTGCATTTTTCTAGCTCTTGCCACGCGAGATTTTCCAGCTCGTCAGGCGAATGCTCGCCGAGCCTAAACGCCGCGGCTACTTCGTCCGCGTTTGCGGCGGAGGCGTCAAATTTAACCAAAAGATGCCGCTCCGTGAGCAAAAACCCTATGCTTTTTCGCCCGATCATCTGTGCATGTACGCCGATAAAAGCAACCGGCCGGGCATCGTAAAATTTAACCGTCCCGCCGTAATCCGCGCCTTCTTGCCGCCCTAGGCTTTTATCTAAAATTTGCTTCGTAGCTAGCGCGAAAACCTCGTTCGCATCGTCCCAAACGGGGTGCTTTGCGCCATTACCGTTTATAAATAAAACATTTTGCGTATTTTCGTCGAAAGAGAGTAAAATTTCGTCCAAACTTTTCACGTTTTCTCCTAAATTTTATTTAAAAACCATACTCCGCCACGCAGCCAAACATCATCGCGTCGTCGCACGAAATTTGAACGATACACGGCTCACTCGCGAGACGGCTCGCACTTTTCGTAAAACCACTCGAACGTCTCGTTTAGCTTAAACTCATCGCCGTCTAAAAAATACTGCTTGCTGCTTTTGATCGCGTTTTCGCCTGCGGCTACGTAGTCGCCAATGAAGCCGCGATCCATGACGTCGCGTGCTAAAATTTCACGTTCAAATACATTTACCGTCTTTTGCGTTTCGCGCCATTTGCCGCTCTCATCGGGTTCGCGAAGCGCTGAGGATACGTTATTTCCAGCTTCGTCGTAGGCGTAGACGTACTCGCGCCGCTCGCCATCTGACATCTCGCGATTTTTTATCAGGTTACCGCGCGCGTCGTAGCTAAGCTCGTTTTCAAACACAACCCCCCAGCGCTGCGACTCCCCCTGCCAAAACGACGATGCGGAGTATTTTAGCCGACCCTGCTCGGTCTCCTCGCGCACGTTTTTGTAGCAGCCGTTCCACTCGCTCTTTGCGGCGTCCCAGCGGCATCTAAGATCGGTAAAGCGCCTAAACTCGGGCTCTATTTTTTGCACCGTCCTCTCCTGCGGCTGCCACGCGTCCTGGCTCCACGTAAAATTTATCTCAGTGCGCATTCCGTCCGCAGCCGTAAAGGCCGAATGCTTCGTCTGCGGCACCCATTTGCCGCGCCATTTATAGCCCTCGGAGCTAGCGTAGACGTCGCCTTTATAGCGGTATATCAATTTTTCGTACGGAGTCCATTTTTTTGCTTTGGTATTCCACTCAAAGGTCGCTACGAGCGTAGTTTTATGGTTTTCGTCATAAAGTCTTTTGATTAGATACGTCGGCGTCCATTTGCCGTTTTTTAGAGTGAAATTTTGAGAGATTTCCGTCGCGCCCGTTCGCTTTTCGATGGTTTTTTGACCTTGGTTTAGTTTGCCGTTTTGACCGCGAGTATCAATATAAACAAACGCGCCGTCCTTTGTCCTCTCTGTTTTTGAGAACCCTGCTTTGCGCCATTTTTCGGCGCCAAAGTCCCAATCGTACTCTGTGCTGCCTATCTCGCGCTCGCCTCTTTCGTCAAATTTGACAATACTTTTCGTTCTGCGCCTGCCCTCATCGCTGATTTCGTCGTAGATTTTTTCTAGTAGTCGAGCCTTCGCGTCGTAAGCTTGGCTCGTTTCGTATTTGTAGTGCGGCACGGCGTCGCCCTCCGTCTTGTAGCTCGTCTTTTTTAGGCAAATTTCGCCCGACGCAGCTAGCGGCAAGGCCCAAATCACAGCCATCGCCGCCGCTTTCCAAAAAAATCTCACATTCGCTCCTTTTTAAATTTAGCCGCCCAAACGGCGTCAAATTTGATGCGAAAGCAAAATTTAACGAGCTAAATTTGACGCTCGGGCGCTCGTTAAATTTGACCGAATCCAAAGCGTCAAATTTAACGCAGTTGGGCCGCTAGCAAAAGATCATTTGACCCTTTTATATTTCCACGTCTGCTCTGAGGCGAGCTTAAATTTACCGTCCGCTGCGACGAATTGTTTAAAGCTAGTCACCGCGTATCTGCTAGGCATCTCAAAGGACATCAGCGAGCCGCCGTGTCCGACGTCGTCGGCTAATATGTGCGGATCAAAGGTCGTCTCCAGGCGCTTATTTTGCACCCATCTTTTGCCGTTTTCGTCGCTAACTAGCTCGTAGATATCCACGCTCACGTTATCGCCGCGCTCGTTGTAGCCGTAGACGAACTTCTCGCTGCCGTCCATCGTGTCGTATCGCTGCGTTAGCAGACGCTCGCCGCTCTTGTCGTAGATGCTGCGGTTGGAGTACTCCTGCTTCCACTCTTTGCGCTCTTTATCCCACAAAAACGCCGCCGTTTCAAAGCCCACGCCCTCTACGACCGAGACGCTTTTGCTGTTGTTTTCCCATGCGTTTTGCTCGGCGTTCCAGATGAGGTTTATCGTCACATCTTTGCCACTAGAGGCGTCGTAGTCGTGCTTTGACATCTCGTCATAGCGCCACGCGCCGTCCTCAAACACGCTTCTTACCTGCTCGTATTTACCCTTCACGTCGCCCGCAACAGTGCTTCTTTCGCGGTTTTGCCATGCGCCGTTTTCGTAGTCCCAGCTCTCGTAGCCGCGCGTCTGTCCGTCCACGCCGTAGAGCAGCTGCGTTTTTGACTTAGGCTGCCATCTTTTGCCGTCCCAGACGCTAAGCACGATGAGCTCGTTCTCGCCGTATGCGTTCTCCACGGTTTTAGTTAGCGCTGCTTTTTGCCATTTGCCCTTTACCAGCTCGTATCTGATCTCCTCGCTAGCGTTTTTTAGGTACTTTGTGATGATTTTGCTAGCATTTTCCGGCACGCCTCTGATAAATGAACTAGACTCCTGCGTGAGGACGCCTTTTTTATAATCGGCTTTGTATTCGGTTACTTTGACCCATTTTTTCGCGGCAAAATCATAGCTATAGGCTTCAAATTTCGTCATCTCGCCGGCTTTGTTGTAGTAGCTGATCTCTTTGTGTTTGCCCTTTAGGCCGTCTGCGAGCTCGGAGCTGCTCACTAGCTCTAGGCGGCGAGCCTTGGCGTCGTAGCTTTGCTTGGTTTCATAGCTAAAAGTCGGCTCCTCAAAAGTCTTTTGCGCGGTGCTAGCTAGCATGTAGCCGTACTCTTTGGCAAACGCCGCCGCACACAAAAGCGCAAGCGATAAAGCTAATTTTTTCATTATCTCTCCTTTTGATAAATTTAAACGATTATAGCATAAAAAGGACGCCGAATTTTGCCGAATTTACGGCGGGATCGGCACGGTTTGCGAGATGGTTTATTTATACCGAGCGGATAGAGTTTTGTAGTTATGGATAAAATTTGCAAAATTTGACGGCAAATTTAACTGCTCAAATTTGACCGAACAAAATGCAAATTTAAGCTAAATTTACCGCAAATGCTTGTCAATGAGGCCCATCACGATAGCGCGGATACCCGCATGCACGCCGCCTAGCTCGCACTCTATCTTTGCGATGAGCTCGTTTTTAGCCTGCACCGCGCCCTCTACGCCAAGAAGGTTGGTAAATGAGTTTTTCGCACCGTCGTTATGTGTCGGCTTGCCCGCCGTTTCGGCGCTTTGCGTCGCGTCGATGATGTCGTCTGCGATCTGAAACGCTAGCCCCAGATCAAGCCCGATGTCGTATATGCGCGCAGCCTCCGTCTCGTCTAGTCCCGCCACGACGCAGCCTGCTTGCAAGCTCGCCGCGATAAGGCGCGCGGTCTTATGGATGTGCAAAAATTTTAGCTCCTCAAGCCCTAGTTTTTGATTCTCGAAATAACAATCCACCGCCTGCCCTAGCGCCATGCCATAGATACCGGCGTTGCGGCTTAGGATCTCGACGCATTTTATGCGCGCGTCCGCATCCAGCGGAGCCCTTGCTATCTGATAAAAGGCGTGGGTGTTTAGCGCGTCGCCCGCTAGGATCGCCGTTACTTCGTCAAATTTGACGTGCAAGCTAGGCTGTCCGCGGCGCAGATCCGAGTCGTCCATCGCAGGCAGATCGTCGTGAATGAGCGAGTAGCTGTGCATCGTCTCAAATGCCAGCGCGATGTGAAACGCCGCCTCTTTGCGCTCGGGACGCACCGCCGCTACGACACCTGCGACCAACATCGCGCGAAAGTGCTTGCCGCCCGATTTTAGCGTGTACGAAAGCGCCTCGTCAAAGCATGGATGAAAGCTAGGATTGCTCGGTAAATGCGCGCTCAAAAACTCCTTAAACTCGGCCAAAAGCGCGTCCTGATCGGCGGCGCTGGGCACTGGTTGCTGCAAATTTGCACCCGAAGTAAAACACGAGCCTTTTGCTGCGTTTATCGAGATCAAATTTGCTCTATTTTTCGGGCTTTGAGTCGGATTTTCGGAGCTAGTTTTGGCTTTGGTCGAGTTTAAAATTTGAGAGCAATTTTGAGACGAGCTCGCGCGCGAACTGCGAGCTAAAATTTGATCATTCGGCAGCGCCTGCGACTCACTCAAATTTGACGATTTCGCCGCGCTTTGAAGGCAAATTTGATCATTGCCGCTAAATTTTGATTTTACCGCTAAATTTTGATTTTGCATCTATTCTCCGTTTTATTTTTGCCGACTGGTCGGGCGCAGGCTAAATTTCTCAAATTTAGCCTGCAAAGGCGTCAAATTTGCCACTCGCGACTACCGCGCATTGTAAAAAAAGTCAAAGCCGTTGCGTCTAAAAAGCAAATTTTGACCGCCGCTTTTAGCGAGCAGGCTGAGCGCTTCCTTGCGGTTTGAGACCGTTTTTTGCCCCACTTGTATCAGCTTGTCGCCGACTCTGACGCCAAATTTGGCCGCGCCCGAGTTTGCGTCGACGCTTTTTACCGTTAGCTTCTCGTCAAATGTCATGCCGTAGAGCTTTTGCACGCTCGCGGCATCGCTGCTTTGCGGTATGGACTGAGGTTTTGCGTCGCTAGCGGCGGCCTTTTTATCCGCCTTCATCGGCGCTTTTTGCTCTTTTTTGGCCGCGTCGTCAGAGACCGCCACGCCAAATTTCAAAACCTCGTCGCCGCGCTTGATCTCAAATTTGAGCCGCTCGCCCTTTTTGGCGAACAAAATCCTCTCGTTTAGCTCGCGCAAACTCTCAAATTTCTCGCCGTTTACGCTCAAAATTTCATCACCCACCATTAGCGCCGCGCCGCGTCCGAGCGGATCGACGCTCTTTACGTAGAGCTTGCCATCTCGCTCCTCAAAAACCGCGCCCACATCGCCGTAGTAAACGTCTTTATACGCCGCAAAGTGCCTTAGATAGCGGCTCGGGACGAATTTATCCCCGCCCACTGCGATACCGCGTAGCTTGCAGCACGGACTTAGCACGGCGCCCGTGCCGTTTACGTCAAACGTGAGTACGTCTAGCTCGCCTAGCGCCTGCGCCTGCGCCTTTACGTGGCCGTAGACGGTCGCGTTTAGATCGCGCGTGACGCTAACCCAGTCGCTTTTTTTCGTCGCGTTATCGTCAGACATCTTCATAGGCTCGAGTTTGGCGTCCGAGGCGACCAGATAGAGGCCCAGATATGGGTCAAATTTGACGTAGTTTTTCACGGGAATTTCGCCTTTTGGTACGGCGATTAGATTTGGCGCGATCGCGATGCCGCCGTTGCCCGCGACGTTTACCATGGCAGGCAAGTTTTTCTCAAAGCAAGCGTTAAAATCATCCTGCGTCGGGCGAGGCTCGGCTCTAAGCGACGCGGCAAAT
>NZ_CALHXD010000201.1 GCF_938040115.1 uncultured Campylobacter sp.
TTTATCTTAATCGATCATTTTTTATCCGTTGATATATAGTTTCAAAATACGTATCGCTACAAAAATATATAAATTTTCATAGGTAATATTAAAATTTAAGTAAAATTTTATCCTAGCTGCATTACCATTCAATAACTATTTTCACGATAAGGAGAACGGCATGGAACTACTGATCCTTGTTTTGCTAGCGGCTGCCGTATGGCTAGTGTGGCGAAAGCCCGCGAAAGAAAAAGTTGCCTTTAGGCTCTTTATGATCGGTGCAGGATTGTGCTTTGCGATGTATTTTATCGCGAGTTTTCCTTCCGTATTGCCATTTGGAAGCTATTAGGAGGGCGCTATGCAAAAGAGATTTAACCTACTGATGACCACGGCGGTTTTACTGATCCTTGCTATCCCCGTAGGCATCGCAAACATCTACCTCGGATACGTCGTGGGCGAGAGCCCCTGCACGCTATGCTGGTTCGAGCGCATCGGCATGATCTTAATCGGCGTTTTAGGCATCTTCATCTTGCGCTACGGAGCCAAGATCAAATACGTCTCGGCGGTCTTCATCTGCGCGGCATACGGGCTTTTTATGAGTATCCGCCACACCTCGCTCGACGGCTTTGCGTGGGACGTGGGCATGGGCTTTGGCGACGCGATCTTCGGCGCGCACACCTACACGTGGGGCGCATTCGTGTATTGGGCCGTCGTTTTGGTAATGCCAGTGATGCTGCTTTTTGCGCCGAAAGTGCAAAACCTAGACGAGCAGAGCGAAAGCTTCAACCCCTTTAGCGCATACACGACCGCGATCGTCGCGATCTCGTTCGCCGTCATCGTCTCAAACGCCTTTCAGGCCTTCTTCTCCACGGGCGTTCCGCCTTTTAGCGGCAAAGGCGAGCCCGAGAGGATAAGCTTAAATCTAGCTCAAGCGAGCGATAAATGGACCGCTCAAATTTGGACGAGGCTGCAAAGACCATTTTCGCTTACGGGCAAAAACAAAGTGCAGATGCCGCACATCGCGGGCGCTTTAGAGGAAGGAGCGTTTAAATTTAACGAAAATCCAAACGACGGCGCCGTGAAAAATTTAAAACCCGCCCTTAAGATCAAAAGCAAAAAGCCGCTTGCGTTTAAAGCGACCGGGATCTTCGGTCAAGGAAACGCAGGCGGGCTCGCATACGACGCCGCAAGCGATGAGTTCGCGGTCGTCTCGACGGCTGCGGGAGTGTATTTTCTAGACGGCAGTCTGCAAAACATAACGCACCGCGCGATCCTAGATAAACCAAACGGATACGACATCAGATACAGCGTCGATAGCACCTTTGCAGACGGCAAGCTCATCACGACCGCTTTTAACAAGACCCTTTGGGCGGTGGAAAAAGCGCCGCAGGGCGAGATCGATAAATTTAAAGAGTGGAATACCTTCCGCGAAAGCAGCGGCGGGCTAAAGACCTCGTGGTATAGAGATCGCCCCGTCGTGCTAACCGTCAGGGCAAAAAAGGCCTACGTCCTATCGATCGCAAGCGACCCCGCAAGCGAGTTTATGTATATGTTCTCCGTGCCGAATGAGGTTTCAAAAAAAGTCGTCGTCATCAGGGTCGATAAAAACGATCAAACCCTAAGCGCCGAAAGCGTCCTAAAACCGGACGCAGGGCTTGAGCTAAAAGACGGACGCGATCTAAACGATTACTACATCACCGGTGCCGACGTGAAAAACGGCAAAATTCTAGCGCTTAGCAAAAACTACAACACCCTACTCGTCGTGGACGCAGAGACGATGAGAGCGGTGGATGCCTACGAGCTGCCTGCCATCGGCGATATGCACGCTATCGCGATCAAGGGCGAGTCGCTCTTCATCCTAAGCGTGGAGAGTGGACAGGACGTCGTGTATGAGTTAGAAAGTCCTAACATATAGGGCGCTAGCAACGCAAAAGCATCAAATTTTGGCGTTTTTACGGTTTTTTGTTTTATTCGTCAAATTTGAGCTTCATAGCAAACTATATAAAACGTCAAATTTAGCTTGGAACATGAAATTTACGCTGCAAACCGCCCGTAGCAAGCAGAGACAAATTTAACAAGCGGCGCAAATTTAACCCAAATTTACGCCAAAAATAGCCTAGGCTTTAGCTTTAGCAGGCAAACATACGCCGCCAGCGCGCTTTGTTCTCTTATATAGTTGCGATCTCCGT
>NZ_CALHXD010000202.1 GCF_938040115.1 uncultured Campylobacter sp.
GGGGTTGGGGGATCGTTAAGGGGGAAGGGAGCGACTTCGTAATTCAAGCCCCTCCTCCCTTAACAAGAAAGAGTAAATTTAATGCGCAATACTAAATTTAACCAAACCAAATTTAACATTTTAAAGATTCAGGTCTCGGTGAGTAAATTTTACGCTTTTACGCCTTTTACGTCAAGCGAGTGATCTCGGACCGATTAAGCTGCCAAAGCGCAAATGCACTAAAATTTGATAGAATTAGCAAAAAAGGCAAAAATGAAAACAAAACCGTTTTTATCGCAGCTGGCCGCGCTAGTCGTCGTTGCGGCGATATTTTACGCTAGCTACGGCGCCACGAACGCCCTCGCTAGCGCTCGCGCAAACGTGCCCGAGATTTATTTCGCGTGGGAGCGCGCGCTACCGTTTTGGGCGTGGAGCATCGTGCCGTACTGGTCGCTAAATTTGCTCTACGCGCTTGGATTTTTCCTCTGCCGTGACGCCGGGGAGCTCGCGCGCTACGTTACGCAGCTGCTAGTCGCTCAGATGATCGCGACGCTGTTTTTCATCGCTTTTCCTCTGCAAATGTCGTGGGAGAAGCCCGCGGTTTCGGGCCTTAGCGGCTTTTTATTCTCAAGCCTGGCCGCCTTTGACCTCCCGTTTAATCAAGCTCCGTCGCTGCACATCATACTTTGCGTCGTGGTGGGCGCTTTTTACCTTCGCAAGGCGCGTGCGGCTTGGCTTAAAGCGGCGCTTGTCGCGTGGTTTGCGCTCATCGGCCTTAGCGTGCTGACCACGTATCAGCACCATTTTATCGACATTCCGACGGGGCTGGCCGCGGGCTGCTTGGTGCTACTGATTCGTCCGCTAGATGGCACTCCGCTTAGTTTTGCTATAGCTAGGGAGGCTGCTCGCTACAAATGGGCGGCGCTATATCTGGGGCTTGCGTTTTTGACGCTTTTTGCGGCGATTTTGGGAGCTAAAATTTGGGGCGCGTGGATGCTGTGGCTATCTTGGGCGAGCCTTAGTTTCGCGCTGGTTGCTTGCGGTTACGCGTTTTTGGGCGCGGGAGTTTTTGCTAAAAACGGGCAAGGCCGTCACGCCGCCGCGGCTAAAGCTTTACTTTTCCCGTATCTTTGCGTCGCGCGGCTAAATGCGATTTTTTGGTTGCGCAGACGCCGGCTTTCAGACGAGATTTTGCCCGGGCTGTATCTAGGCTCGGTTAAGCAGGCGGGTAAATTTGACGCGGTGCTGGACTGTGCGGCCGAGTTTGAGCGGCCGGGCGACGCGCAAATTTACGCAAGCGTGCCTATGCTAGATATGATAACGCCGAGCGCGACCGAGCTAAAACGCGGCGCGGACGAACTCGAGCGGCTCGTAAAAAGGGCTCTTTGCGGCGGTGAAAATTTACCGCAAATGGAGGCAGAGCTAGGATCAAATTTTAGCGGCGAAGTAAACGGCTGCGCACACGGGCTAGATTTTAAATTTCACGAGCAAGCGGACTCGCGGGTAAATTTGCAAACGCGCGTCGCGGCTAACGAAAGCGAAATCGCCGAGGCGGGGCAAAATCTTACAGGCGCGAACGAGCGAGCCGCCGAGCAAAACGGTAAAAAGGTGTTAGTGTGCTGCGCGCTGGGCTACGGCAGGAGCGCGTCGGTGTTGCTCGCTTGGCTTGTGA
>NZ_CALHXD010000203.1 GCF_938040115.1 uncultured Campylobacter sp.
ATCAAATTTGGCTGGCGCAGTATGTAAGTTTAGCCCGATCAAAAACGGGCTAAAATGCTAAATCCTACTAACCAAAAAGAGCCAGCCTACCGATAAACCTCGCCGTCGATGATCGCCATAGTTTTGTTATCTTTACTGCGCGGCAGAGTGTAGAAAAAGCTGTGGCGAACGACCGTGCCGTCGTCGTATTTTAGCGTTAGCTCGCCTTGATCGAGCGTGTATGAGCCCTCGTCGCTGCGCGATTTTGAGCTGCCCCCGTCTATGCTGCCGCCTGGGGTACCCGAGGTTGCCATAGCATACGACGATCCGCCCGAGCTAAAGCGCCCTTTGCCGTCAAAGCAGTAGTATCCGCTCACGCCTACGCTCACAGTATCGCTGCCGCCCGACCAGCCGTGCAGGGACGACGAGCTGTCCTTGCGAAACGAGAAGCACTCTTTTGGCATTTGGCTTGAGATTTGCGCCTGAAACATATAATACCCCGTGCCGATGGAGTTCCACAAAAAGGTGCAGTCGTCGTTCTCGCAGTAGTAGCTCGTATCGTAGTCGTCGTTGCTGGTTATCGTTAGGATGCCGTCTTTGACCTTATACGTTCCGTCGATGCGCGTGCGCCAGTCGGGCTTTTCTAGGCGGCTAGCGTAGGTGCCGTCGTCGCGTAGATAAAAGGAATAATCTTCGCTCGTGTTTAAAAGCATGTTAAATTTCGTACCGCCAAATACCCCCGAGCCTTTTTTGCTCGCCCCGGCGCTACTATGTTTGACGCTAGAGTCCTTTGCGGGTTTTGCGGACTCGACCGAATTTGAGCTTGATTTGCTTACTTTTGCTTGCGTGCTACTTGCGCTTTTTTTAAAGACGAACAAGACCTCTTGCCCGTCCGCGACTTGTTTGTATTCGAGCATGCCGTCCTTTAGCCAAAACTCGCCCAGCCCTTTAGCGCTAAGCGCGTATTTGCCGCCGCCTAGACTTTCGTAGCCGCTTTTGCCCGCACTATTGTTGCACGAGCCGTCCGGATTTACGCCCACGATGCCTACCGTCGCTTCATTGCCTCCGATCTCAAAAAACGAGTCGCCGAAGCACTTTTGCCCCGCGACTTTAAAGCTCTGCCCCTGCGCCTTTAGCGAGACTAGCTCCCATCTGCCCTCAATCTCGCTTAAATTTGACCCGCCGAGGCCGGCTTGATTTACGGCGCCGTTTACGATGCCGGCTAAATTTACCTCGTCTTTTTTAAAGGTAAATACGATTTCATTGCTGCCCGTACCTTGTTTGTATTCGAGCGAGCCGTTATTTAGCCGTAGCTCGCCGCCGCCAAGCGAGTATCTGCCGCCGCCTAGGCTTTTTAGAGCGAAGTTTTGTTCGGCTTTTTCGCATGAGCTGTCGCCCGCGCTACTTAGGCTTAGGCGCGCGTTATCGCCGCTAGCCTCGATAAAAGAGTCTTCAAGGCACTTTTGTCCGGCCGTTTTAAACGTCTGACCCTGCGCCGTAACCGAAACGATGCTCCATCTGCCCTCTATCTCGCTAGCGCTTAAATTTAATCCGAGGCAAAGCGCTGCGAGGATTGCAAAAAAATTAAATTTAGCCATATTTTTCCTTT
>NZ_CALHXD010000204.1 GCF_938040115.1 uncultured Campylobacter sp.
AGGAAAAACGATGATAGAGATGTTTTTATGCTCCTATTTTGCGGGCGCGGCGACGCTTTTTGAGGACTATGCGAGGCAAAATATCCGCGCCAAAGAGGTGCTTTTTATCCCGACCGCCGCAAACGTAGAGGAGTACCGAGACTACGTGGACGAGGCGAAAGAGGCGTTTGCCAAAATGGGTTTTGAGGTTCAAATTTTAGACGTTTCAAAAGCGAGCGAGGCCGAAGCGAAGGCAAAGATCGGCGCAGCGCAGGTGCTTTACGTAAGCGGCGGCAACACATTTTATCTTTTGCGCGAGCTTAAAAAGAAAGGTCTTGCCAGCCTCATCGCAGATCGCGTCCGAAGCGGCGAGCTCGTGTACGTAGGCGAGTCGGCGGGCGCGATGATCGCGGCTCCCAGCGTGGAGTACGCGAGCGTGATGGACGATGCGGGCGACTACGGGGCCGCGGCGCAAACGGGGCTAGATCTTGTTAAATTCTATCCAGTAGTACACTACGGCGAGGAGCCCTTCGTGCAAAGCACGGCTAAAATTTTAAAAGCTTACGGCGGCAAGTTAAAATTGGTGCCGATAAATAACGCCGAAGCGATCGCGGTGCACGGCGATAAATTTGAAATTTTGGGGCGGTAAACTGCGGCGTGAAAGCAAAATTTAGTAATTAAACGCTTCGTAAAATTTACGCTTATATTTTTGCATAGGGCTGCGAGGTGAAATTTGAACTTAGGCGCGGTGAGTCGCTAACGAATAAATTTAATCAAAAGGAACTAAAATGAAAATACTACTTATCAACGGCGGAGCGCCGTTTAACGGCAAAGGCGGCAAGCTAAACAAAACTTTGCACGAGTTAGCAAAAAGGACACTGGAAGCCCTAGGACACGAAACGCGCGAAACTACGATACATGAGGGCTACGATATAGAGGGCGAGGTAGAAAAATTTCTATGGATGGATGCCGTGATCTGGCAGATGCCCGCGTGGTGGATGGGCGAGCCTTGGGTCGTTAAAAAATATATCGACGAGGTGTTTATG
>NZ_CALHXD010000205.1 GCF_938040115.1 uncultured Campylobacter sp.
GCGTGCGTATAGATAGGAAAGGTGATGCGGTTTATGAAGCTAGCGTAGATGCCGTTTTCGTTTTGCTTTACGATGCCGACTTCTAGGGCTTCTTTGGGCTCGATGTGTTCGTTTTGCAGTAGCCTTATCGTCTGTGCGCTCTCAGGCGCGAAACCTAGCTCAAATTTATCTAACAGCTCGTCCGTGATACCGCGCGAGTAGAGATACTCGACGGCCGCGGGCGTTTTGTAAAGCAGCGAGCGGTAAAAGGCGTTTGCGTTTTCTAGGATGTGCTTGTTTTCTTTCGCCGGTTCGCCGCCGCGCACGTAGTTTAGCGTGAAATTTTGCAAACTCGCGATCTTTTCGACGGCTTCGGGGTAGCTTAGCTTTTCGTAGTCCATCACGAATTTGATCGCGTCGCCGCCGGCTTTGCACGAAAAGCAGTGAAATATCCCGCGCGACGGGCTCACGCTCATGCTCGGGTTTTTATCGTCGTGAAACGGGCAGACGCACACGAAGTTCGCGCCGCTTTTTTTCAGCGGCAGATAGTGCCCGACTATATCGACGATATCGGTTTGCGCTTTTAGTCTTTCTATTGATTTTGGATCGATCATAAGCGAGATTATACAATCGTTTTGCTATAATCGGCGTTAAATTTGACTTTAGAAAGCGGCATTTTGGATATATTTTTTATCGAATTTAGAGACCCGATTTTCGGTCTCGTGGTGCTAGTCGCCGCGGTGCTCGTGATCGCCGTTTTTAGCTACGCGTGGGGCGTTTTTAAGAGCAAGGACGAAAAGGCGGAGATCGCGGGATTTTTGAAAAAATTCGGCAAATCTCAGGGTCTTAGCGACGAAAACAAACAGCTTTTGATAAACTCGGGCGCGGATACGGCTACGATGTGCTTTTTGGCGGGGACGTTTTCAAAAAGCGGGTATTTTGAAAAGGCTATCAACGTCTATGCCGTGGCTTTGGAGCGGGCTAAAAACCGCGCGGCAAAGGAGCAAATTTTTACCGATCTTGGTCAGACTTATTTTAAAGCGGGCTTTCTTGAGCGCGCAAAGAGCGTGTTTTTAGAGGCGCTAAAAATCTCTCCGCGAAATCAAATCGCGCTAAAATCTCTAACGATAATTTTCGAAAAGTTAAAAGACTATGAGGGCGCATTGCAGGCCCTGGATGCTTTGCAGGAGCTCGGCGAGGGCGTGAGGGCGCAGACGGCGTATATCAAGGCACTGCAAATTTTAGTGGATAAAAGCAAAGACGAAGCGGCCAAAATCGGCGAAATTTTAGCCCTAAAGGACGAATTTGCGCTCGTGCGGCGTATGGCGATGGAGAGATTAAATTTAAACGGTTCGGGGCTTAAGGATTTTGCCGATTTTCCGCCGCTAGGGGACGTTTTGGATTTGGTTTATTATCAAAACACGCCCGTAAATTTAACCGATCCCGAGTATAAGAGCCTGTTTTTCATCAAAGGCATGAGCGACGAGGACGGTGCGCCGCTGGGCTTTGAGCTAGAGGTTTTAAAGAAGCTAAAAGCGGCAAACTACGACAAGGCCGCGCTTAGCTTTAACTACGTTTGCAAGAGCTGCAAAAACGCCTTTCCGATGCATTTTTACCGCTGTCCGATGTGTAGCGAGCTAGGCAGCGTGCAAATTTTGCCTCACATCACGGAAAAACCTGATGAAAACAGTATGCCTTTTTAGCGACGGCTCGTGTCTGGATAACCCGGGACCGGGCGGCTGGGCGTACATCCTAGAGTACGGCGAGCACAAAAAAACGGCAAGCGGCGGCGAGGCGCACACGACAAATAATCAAATGGAACTGCGAGCGGCGATCGAGGGGCTAAAAGCGCTAAAGCAGCCCTGCCGCGTAAAGCTCTACACCGATAGCTCATACGTCGCAAACGCCGTAAATGCGTGGCTAGAGGGCTGGGTAAAGAAAAGCTTTAAAAACGTAAAAAACGTCCCGCTGTGGCAGGAATATCTGGCCGCTAGCGAGCCGCACGAGGTCGAGGCGATCTGGGTCAAAGGCCACGCCGGACACCCGCAAAACGAGCTTTGCGACGAGATGGCGCGAAAACAAGCCGTAAAGATAAAAAATAGCTTAAAAGGCGAATAATGCGAAATTTGGAAGAGAAATTAGGATATAAATTTAAAGACGAAAAGCTGCTAAAAACCGCGCTCACGCACAAAAGCGTAAAAGGCGGCGCAAACAACGAGAGGCTCGAGTTTTTGGGCGATGCGGTGATGGATCTGGTGATCGGGGATTATCTTTTTCACAAATTTTCGCGCCTAAGCGAAGGCGATCTAAGCAAACTGCGCGCCGCGCTCGTAAACGAAAAAAGCTTCGCCGAGCTGGCTAAATATCTAAATTTGGGCCAACTCATCAACATCTCGCAGGCCGAGGAGCACAACGGCGGACGGCTAAAAGCATCGATCCTCTCGGACGCATTTGAGGCGCTGATGGGCGCGATCTACCTAGAAAGCGGCTTTGACGCCGTGCGCGCAGCTAGCCTAAAGGCCTTTGAGAGATGCTACCCCGATATAAATTTCGACCGCATGGTAAAAGACTACAAAACCGCGCTGCAAGAGCTCACTCAAGCGCGCTTCGCCGAGATACCAAAATACGTGCTGGTGGGCTCAAAAGGCCCCGATCACAAGAAGGAATTTGAGATCGCGCTGATGCTAAACGAGCGCGAAATCTCGCGAGCCGCGGGCAAGAGCAAAAAAGAAGCCGAGCAAAAAGCCGCTAAAACCGCGCTTGAGATTTTGGGAGAGGGCAAGTGAATACCTTCGGACGCAAACTAACGCTAACGACGTTCGGCGAGAGTCACGCAGCGGCGATCGGCGGCGTACTAGACGGCTTTCCCGCGGGCGTGCGTATAGATTTAAATTTTATCCAAAGCGAGCTTGATAAACGAAAGCCAGGCGGCTCGAAATTTGCCACGGCAAGGAGCGAAGGCGACCGCGTGGAGATTTTAAGCGGCGTGTTTGATGGCGTCAGCACGGGCACTCCGATCGGCTTTATCATCCGAAACGAAAATCAAAAATCGGGCGATTATGAAAATTT
>NZ_CALHXD010000206.1 GCF_938040115.1 uncultured Campylobacter sp.
TTGCGCTGGCTTCGGCGGTGGCGATGATGTAGTAGGTCGCGATGTCGCATTTTGAGTTTTCTAAATTTTTATAGATTATTTTGTGGCCTGCGGCTTTTAAAATTTCGACCGCTTTTAAAAGCGCCTTTTTGGTCTCTTCCGAGGCTTCGTTTATGTAGTTTTCGATGACGCAGATCGTGAGTTTTTTGTCCGCGTTTAGTTTGTCCGCTACGCTTTCAAATTTGATATCCGCGCTCGTGCTGTCTTTGTCGTCGTGTCCTGCGATGATGTCGTACAGGATCGCGGCGTCCTCGACGTTTTGCGTTATCGGTCCGATCTGATCGAGTGAGCTAGAGTATGAGCCCAGACCGTATCTGCTGACGCGTCCGTAGGTCGGCTTTAGCCCTACGCAGCCGCAAAATGCAGCAGGCTGGCGTATTGAGCCGCCCGTATCGCTTCCTAGAGCAGCCACCGCTAGCCCTGCGCCGACCGCGGCAGCCGAGCCGCCCGAGCTACCGCCCGGTACTCTCTCGCGGTTTAGAGGATTTAGCGTTTTGCCGTAGTAGCTGTTTTCGGTCGTATTACCCATGGCAAATTCGTCCATATTTGTACGGCCAAACGGCGCCAAGCCGGCTGCTAGCAGCTTTTCTATAACCGTCGCGTTATAAGGCGCGATGTAGCCTTGTAAAATTTTAGACGCGCTCGTTACGCTCCAGCCTTTTACCTGGATGTTGTCTTTTATAGCGATCGGTACGCCCGCACCCAGTTTATCAAGCGGCAAATTTGCCAACTGCTCGACGTAGGCGCCAAGCTCCCTATCTGCGAAAATTTTCTTTTCCAGCTCGTTTCTAAGCTCGGTTACTTCGCCGGCGCTTAGCTTTAGAGCCTCTTTTAAAGTTATCATTTTTTATCCTTAAATTTTATTACCGCTACGATACCTGCGGCTGTGACCGCGAGGATGGCCGCGATGGTCGCCGCGACGAACCAAGCGGAGATAGGCTCAGAGAGCATTTAGCGCCTTTTCGCATCTAGGGCAGGTTTCGCCGTCGTGCTTAGCGGTAAATTTCCAGCATCTTGGGCATTTGAAGCGTTTTGATAAAACAAGCTTAAATTTATCGTTTCCGACGTCAAATTCTGCTAGGCCGTCGCTGCCGTCTAGGCTTTGGACGTCGCTAACCATATACCAGTCGCTGATCTCGTTTATATCTTCGCTTAGGATTAAATTTGAGCTGGTTTGCAGCACTAGCTCGAGGGTTGATTTTATCTTTTTATCTTTTTTGAGTACGTCGATTAGCTCAAAAAACTTCTCGCGGCTAGCGACTAGTAGTTCGTCGTCTACGTTGAACTCAAACTCTAGCGGCGCATACTCTAGATCAAAGGCGTCCGCTGCGCCGTTTTTGATGATCTCAGGCGCATAGTCCATCACCTCATCCACGGTGTACGTGAGCGTCGGAGCGATGAGAGGCAGGAGCGCTCTGGTGATTAGAGCCATCGCGCTTTGAGCCGAGCGGCGAGTATCGCTGTCTTTGGCATCGCAGTATAGGCGGTCTTTGCAGATATCAAGATATATGCCGCTTAAATCCGCGCTTAGGAAGTTCATCAGCAGGCTAAAGCCCTTTGAAAAGTCGTAGTTTCTAAACGCCGTTTCGGCCTCGTCGAATGCTTTTTTAGCGCGGCTTAGTATCCAGCGGTCTAGGATGTTGAAATTTGACGTTTCGGTAGCCTCTAGATCGTTTACGTTGGCTAGCAGAAATCTTATCGTATTGCGTATTTTTCGGTACTGCTCGCTTACTTGTTTTAGGATGTTTTCGCTGATTTTTAGGTCGCTGGAGTAGTCGCTAAGCGCAACCCAAAGGCGTAAAATTTCCACGCCGTAGGTTTTAGCGACGTCTGCGGGAGCCACGACGTTGCCCTTGCTTTTACTCATCTTTTGACCGTTTTCATCGACGGTAAATCCATGCGTGAGCACGCTTCTATACGGCGCTCGTCCTTGTGCGGCGCAGCTTAGCAGTAGCGAGCTTTGGAACCAGCCTCTGTGCTGATCGCTACCCTCTAGATACATATCCGCAGGATAGCTGCCCGCATCGTAGTCGCCGCTTTTTAGCACAGCAGCCCACGTCGAGCCGCTGTCAAACCAGACGTCTAGGATGTCCATCACTTTTTCTAAATTTTGCGGCTCAAATTTGCAGTTTGCCGGTAAGAGATCTTTTATATCGCTATCCCACCACGCGTCAGCGCCTTTTTGTTCAAATATCGCCGCGACGTTATCTAAAATTTCATCGTCAAATATCGGCTCTTTTGTATCCTTGCGTCTAAAAAACGCTATCGGCACGCCCCAGTCGCGTTGGCGCGAGATACACCAGTCGGGACGATTTTCTATCATCGAGCCTATCCTTTTTACGCCGCTTGCAGGGTAAAATTTGACGTTTTCAAGCTCTTTTAGCGCGACTTCTCGTAGCGTTTTGCCGTCGATTTTCGGCTCGTCCATCGCGATAAACCACTGCTTCGTAGCGCGGTAGATAACGGGCTTATGTGTCCTCCAGCAAAACGGATAGGAGTGGACAAATTTACTCGCTTTTAGCAAATTTGAGCCTAAAAGCTCTAAAATTTTCTCGTTTGCTTTAAAGATATGCATGCCGATTAGTTCGTCCGCTACGCCGTCTGGAAATAACTTTTTCGCCTTTAGCGTTTCGTCGTACAGACCGCCTTCATCGACGGGCATGATGACTTCGATGCCGTATTTTAGGCTCACGTGGTAGTCGTCCTCGCCGTGACCGGGTGCG
This sequence comes from uncultured Campylobacter sp., assembly GCF_938040115.1. Taxonomy (GTDB): domain Bacteria; phylum Campylobacterota; class Campylobacteria; order Campylobacterales; family Campylobacteraceae; genus Campylobacter_A. The sequence goes on from NZ_CALHXD010000206.1 coordinate 2,763, forward strand.
GTGTGAACTAGTCCTGTACCGCCGTCCATCGTGACGTGGTCGCCCAGGATAAACAGCGATTTTCTGCCGTTTAGCGGATTAACTGCGTGCAGGTTTTCAAGCTCGGCAGAGGCGAATTCTTTTAAAATTTCGCCCTTGGTTAGAC
>NZ_CALHXD010000207.1 GCF_938040115.1 uncultured Campylobacter sp.
CCCTCCTCGTTGTAGCGTTTGGCTATCTCGACCGGATCGCCAGCATCCACGAGACCTACGAAATTTACGCCCTTTACCACGCGTCCGTCTTTGACGTCTAGGCACGGGATTATGCGTTTTGCAAAATGATTCATCGCTCTTCTTTAGCTAAAATTTGGCTTTATTTTAGCTAAATTTGACTTATCTAATCATTACATAAGATATTTTTGGGTAAAATCGGCGAAAATTTAAGGTAAATTTACGCCGATGCCGCGAACATCGGCGTGCTTTAGGTGGGTGAGTGACCGCCGTTAGAGGACGATAACCGCTTATCGTCCGTGCGGGAGCGAATGAGCGAAGCTTATCGCAAAGCGATGCGAGCGATGGGTTTGTTTGCAGCAGTGGCTTCGCTACTCTGCGGAGTTAAAATGGAAAATATTAAAGCAAAAAAATGCTTCGGACAAAATTTTTTACACGACGAAGCGACGCTAAACAAAATCATCCAAGCGATTCCCAAAGATACGCAAAATATCGTTGAAATTGGGCCTGGCTTAGGTGATTTGACATTTAGAATTTTGCGGATTTGCGGCGTAACTAGCTACGAGATAGATACTGAGCTTTTTGCGCTGCTACAGAAAAAATTCGCAAACGAAATTCAAAACGGACGATTGAAACTTTTTTGCAAAGACGCGCTGGATCAGTGGAGCGAAAGCGGCTTAAACGATGAGCCGTATTTTTTAGCGGCAAACCTGCCCTACTACGTTGCTACGAAGATGATCCTAAATGCGATCGAAGACGAGAAATGTCGCGGCCTGGTCGTGATGATACAAAAGGAAGTCGCGCTCAAATTTAGCGCGAAAAGCGGCGATAGAGATTTTAGCTCTTTGGCGATTTTAGCCTCGCTTCAAGGTAGCTGCGAGCTACTTTTTGACGTGGATGCGAGCTGCTTTAACCCACCGCCGAAGGTGACTTCCTCGGTTATAAAACTGCAAAAAAGTAAAAATTTAATAGGCGAAACGGGTATATTTGAGAGTAAATTTGAATACGAAAAATTTAAAACTTACCTCAAAATCGCCTTTAGCGCGCCTAGAAAAACGCTGATGAAAAATTTGAGTTCAAGCTACGAGAAGTCTGAACTCGAGCAAATTTTCAGCATGCTAAATTTGAGCGCAAACATCCGTCCGCATGAGCTAAATGTCGGTCTTTATCTAGAAGTATTTAAAAATTTAAAGGAAGATAATGAACGACAAAAACGAAGAAAAAGCGGTGGTCTCTCAGGGCAAGAGCAATAAAAAGCGCAGATTTCGCCCGAGAAATAAAAATAAACAAGAAAATTTAGATCAAAACGCGCAAAACGGCGAACAAAAAGCTAGTCAAAGCGTGATAGATAATTTCTTTTTAGAGCCTTTTGACGGCGGCGAACAGCATGCCCAAAACGGCGAGCAAGCTAATACTAACAAACAAAACGGTAAAAGAAATCGTAGTAAAAATGGCAAACAAAACTCCCAAAATAGCGCGCAAAGCGAAAACAAAAACGCTAACAAACAAACCGCAAACGTCGAAAATCAAACGGGCGAAGCTAAGCCGAAAAAACAGCGAAAGCCAAAGAAAAATTTACCCGCCAAGCTAAACGGTAACGAGCAGTGGCAGCAAGATATAGCTAGCGCTATGGAGGCAAACAAGGCTGTCCACGAACTGCGTCTGGAGCCGATGAAATACCTAAACTCAACCGATCACAGGATCCGCGTTACGCCTCTTGGCGGGCTGGGCGAGATCGGCGGAAATATGACCGTATTTGAGACCGACACGAGCGCGATCATCGTGGATATCGGCATGAGCTTTCCTAGCGAGAGCATGCACGGCGTGGATATCCTGATCCCTGACTTTGACTACGTGCGCAAGATAAAAGATAAGATAAAAGGCGTCGTCATCACGCACGCCCATGAGGACCATATCGGCGCGGTGCCCTACTTTTATAAAGAGTTTAAATTTCCTATCTACGCTACGCCTTTGCCGCTTGGTATGATAAATAACAAATTTGAAGAGCACGGACTAAAACAGGAGCGTTCGCTTTTTCGCTCGGTCGAAAAGCGCAAGCCGTATCTGATAGGGGATTTTGAGGTCGAGTGGATACATATCACGCACTCTATCATCGATGCTAGCGCGCTTGCCATCACGACAAAGGCGGGCACTATCATTCACACGGGCGACTTTAAGATCGACCATACGCCGATCGACGGCTACCCTACTGATCTGGGACGCCTAGCCTACTACGGCGAGCGCGGCGTGCTGTGCCTGATGAGTGACAGCACGAACAGCTACCGCGAGGGCTTTACTAAAAGCGAAAGCAGCGTGGGTAAGACCTTTGACGCGATATTTTCCAAAGCCAAAGGTCGCGTGATAATGAGCACTTTTAGCTCCAACATCCACCGCGTCTATCAGGCGATCGACTGGGGGCTAAAATACAATCGTAAGGTCTGCGTCATCGGCCGCAGCATGGAGCGTAATCTCTACACGGCGATGGAGCTTGGCTACATCAAGCTGGATAAGAAAATTTTTATCGACGCTAACGAGGTCGGCAAATTTAAAGATAACGAAGTATTGATCGTCACCACCGGCTCTCAGGGCGA
>NZ_CALHXD010000208.1 GCF_938040115.1 uncultured Campylobacter sp.
CTTCCGGGCTTAAATTTAGCGCCCAAACTCCAAGCGCGGCAAAAACTATAACGCCCAGCGAAAATGGCGTAGCGCACGCTAAAACCGCCCGAGAAAACAGACTTTTGCGAGGCTCGTCGGTAGTAGCTTGAACAAACTCGTATTCGGTTTTATCCATCTTTTTCCTTTAAATTTACGCGTATTTTAAAACGGACTTAAAAATACCGTCTTAAAACCCGCCGAATTTTACGGTCGGCGAAGTTTGTCCGCGAGGCTTAGACAAATTTTAATCCGTTGCTTTTTAGATAAAAATTCCGCCCCGCTAGGCAGGCGGCTGCTTTTGATATCCAAAAGTCCGCCTTTACGCCGCCGCTACCGTTTTGTATTTTCGCCTTTTTAGCAAGCTTTTTTATACTCGCGACTAGCTGCGTATATACGCGCGACATCTCGTAGTCGTCCGTTTCGTAGTTACCGCCTAGCTCGCCGTTTTCGTCTCTTAGGCTGACTGTTTTAGGATAGGCTAGTCGCAGGCCAAAGACGCCGTCCGGCTCAAAATACGCCGTGCTAAGCCGCTTTTTCTCATCGTTATAAAGCAAATTAAAAGGAGCTAGCGTAGCGCACGGCTTGGTGCTATAAAGTATCTTAACCTCAAGCGAGTCGTCAAAGTAAAGCTTATCCTCGCCGTCTATGAGATGTAGTCGCACCTCATCATCCCAAAGCTCTTTCGTCCGCCCGTCCTCGCGCAAGATAATTCGCTCGAAATACCTTTCGTAATCGCTAAAAACTTGCTCTTTGGGCGTAATCTTACTCTGCGTTTTTTCGCGTATGCGGTCGGCTAAAAATACGAAATCCTCCCTACTAAAAACGCCGCGAAACTCGCTTGGAGTAACGACGAAATCAAATTTTTTCCACGAAAGCGCAAAATACATACTTTTTCCTTTCTGAACTGGCTTGCAATAGTCTTTATCCGCACTCATACTTTTTCCTTTCCGATTTAGCTTGTAGCGTTTTTAGCCGTAGGCTATAAATTTACGCGCTCTTTGCGAGCAAAGCGCAAAACTCGGCAAATCACGCCTTTTTAATCCATGCGATTTTTTCGCCCTCCGCGCGGCTAAAATTCTTAAATTTAGCCGCAAATCCGTCCGCGCTCATCGTAAATTTACGGGCGTATTTGCCTAAAAAATGATAACCCGAGCCGGCCTGCGCGATAACGTCTAAAAGCTCGTCCGCGCGCTGCGTATATACGCCTCCTGCGTAGCTAACGCCCCTAGCAAACAGCGGCGCGGGCGACATCGAGACGGTCGGCCCCACGACTACGGCCTTGGCGCCCTCTTTTTTTAGAGCCAGGATCTCTTCTAGCGTATCGTTTAGCAGCGTAACGCCGGTGATTATGAGATTATCGGCCGCCCTAATCGCCTCAGCCGCTCTTTCTTGCGGAACGAAATACTCCGCCTCCTGCGGTTTTAGCACGCTTTTATCAAGCTCTAAAATGCGAAAATCCCTGCCGTTTTTTATCATAAATTTGATATAAGGCACGAGCGCGCCCACGATGACGCTAAGCGAACCCTCGCAGACGTCAAGCTCATGAAACGGATCTGCGTCAAATTTAACCGCATGCGCGCCGGGGTTTTGCTCGAAACAAGTCTGCGAAAGCGCGTTTAAAGCCGCTACCGCGATGGTTTTTTTGATCGCGCCGTCGCTATTTAAATCCCGCAAAAGAGTTCTGACGTTTTTGCCGCAGATATTGCCCGCATTTGGCATAGAAGCGGCCTGAGAGGGGCAACAAACGGCCTGCGGGATGGCTTTTAGCGGGGTGTAGCTCACGCCGCAAACGCCGTTGCTTAGCTTCACGCCGGTAAAAAATAGCCCGACGACTACGCGCTGCACGCTTAAATTTTCGATTTCGCCTCCCAAAACGGCGTAAATTTCATCCAAAGTTTCGTTTAAAATTTGACCCATATAAGCTCCTTTTTTATTAGCGCCTCGGCTAAATTTAGTGTAAAACTAGGCCCCGCGCTTTTACGCCGCGTCCGTTTTATGAGGGCGCGAGGCCTAAATTTAACTGGGCTAGCCGCCGCGTCCACTTAAATTTCACCCGCCATGCAGCAAAATTTGCTCTAAATTTAGCGCAAATTTGACACGCTCGAGGCTAAATTGAGCCGCCAGCAAACCGCCAAATTTGACCTAAATCAGCGCGATGTTGTCGATATGCAGCGCCTCGTCCTCGTATTTGTAGCCCAGAACCGCCTCGATCT
>NZ_CALHXD010000209.1 GCF_938040115.1 uncultured Campylobacter sp.
AAGCGGTAAATTTAATCCCCTTGCTACGCAGCGAATTTTTCCAAAATTAAAAAGCGAACTTTTTTACTCGCGTAACACACTCATCTCGCACATTTAGCGGCGTGGCTCTTACGCTGCAAACGAGCTTTCTCAAAGCTTTGTAACGCGCGCCCAAATTAGACATGTCAGATGCTTCGCCAAGCGCCTTTCGAAGCTCATTTATAGCGCTTGCTATAAGTAGAATTTTGCGTGGAATTTTGCGCGGCACGGCAACAATTACGACCTTTAAGAGCGCACACCGCAGCTCAAAAGCCTATTTCAGCTTTTTAAAACCGCGCGCCGTATGGCTCAAAGTCCATTTTCACACGCTTAATCAACTACCGTAATCCCCGCATCCGCGCAGGCTTTTCGCGCCTTTTTAGATATACCGATGCCGGTCGTTTCGATTTTCTTAAGATTAACGAAGGGCGCAAGCTCGGCGGCATCAATGTTTTTTATGTCAAAAAGCTCGTCCTCACCGTCCCAATCAGGCGCGATTTGTAGATAAATTTCGTTTCCGCCGTCAAGAGATAGCTCGCTCACCCGCTCCGCCAAATCTGCAGGGACCGGATAGTCCTTGAACCACTTTTTGGCTTGCGGCAGCGCGCCGAAATCCGCGTACGGATCGATGCCGCGCTCCTCGCAATACTCAAACACGTCAAATTTAGGCTCTAGCAGGGCTTTTTCATACATCAGTTCGTTCATTACGGCGATTTTGAAATTGAAATTTTTAAACGCTAGTGTCTCACCCGCCGCGCGCGGAAGCTTAAATTTATCGCTCGGCCTCGGCTTTACCTTTTTCTCTTTTTGATTGATGCAGACGCGCCCTATCGGCATTTTCGCAGCTCGCACGATGTCTGCGATCTCGTCGGTGTCGCGCTTAGCGAAGCGCTCGGCGAAGTCCATCGCGCCTATGCGCTCCTGCACGGCCTCGGCAAGAGCTAGCGAAACTTCGAATTTGCCCAGGCTAAGCTCCAAAAATATATATGCGCCGCGCAGCTCCTGTTCCGGCACGGCCTCAAGCGGCGGCCTGCCCTCTAGCGTGAACGCGCCGTCGTAGAGCTTGCGCGGAACCTCGTGCTGCACGCCCTTTGCGACCTCAAGCATCAAAACTATCTCGGAAAGCCTCGGTTCTGCGAGCTCTCCTGCGCGCACGAAGGCGAAAATCCCCGCCTCATCCCAAAAATAACGGCTTTTGCCATCTCCGTCATCGATCACGCGCGGCTGACCTAGGGCTTCATTAAATTTAGCCAGATCAAACTCGCAGTTTACGCCGCCGATGAAAACGCCGTCCGGGCGCACGTCGACGTCAAATTTATCCTTTTTAAAAATATTAAATAGCCCCATTTTATCGCTCCTGATCTTGCCTTAAATTTCGTCTTAAAATTTTCACACAGCATTCCTTTTATTTTGGAGGCGGCACAAAGCGCTCTATTATTCCTGATTTACGTGATCCTCGAATATAAATTTATGCTCCTGCGGTAGCGACTCGTAAAGCTTTATCGAAAGGTTTCTGATTTCCCAAAGCGCAGATTTTGAGCTACGAAGCGAGAGGAAATTTTGCAAACTGCGCGCGTTTACGCTCCACGTTAGCTCGGTTTTGTAGCACTCTGGTAGGCAGTATTTGACGATGTCGAGGCTTTTTGTCGTGTTTGCGAGGATTTCGCGCAAATTTTCTAGCGCTTTTATGCTTGCGTTATCGACCGTTTCGTCGCCCGTTAATACTATAAATCTCGCCGCTCGATCAAAGTCGCCAAGCTCAAATTTAGCCTCTTTTTTTAGCTCTTTTAGCGTGTAGCGTGTTGATTTGACGCTGAGGCTCGCCACGCGGTGACGGGCTAACTCTTGCAGTAGGGCGCGCGAGATGCCTTGGATGTAGAAGTTGTAGGAGAGGTGCTCAAGCGTGCTGGCGTGTTTAAATTTATTACCGACGCGCTCGATAAGCTCGACGTCTTTTTCGCCGCCGCCGTCGCTCTTTTCGAAGCTTTGCCAGCATGTGCGGATAGCGTGCGAGCAGATGTTTAGCGGGGTGTAGTTTAGAAGCGTTACTTGCATTTAGTCTCTTTTGATTAAATTTAGCTCTAAATTTAGCTAAAAATCGATAAAAATTTGATTTTATAGCCAATAGTTGGACAAATTTACCCTTGTACGATTGCGATGTCGAGTTTTCTATTCATGCAGTCGGTTAAAAAAATATTGATGAGCGTTTGGTATGGTACGCCTTTTTTATTTGCCATATTTTTAAAATATTCTATCGTATCGGCATTTATATTCATCGAAATTTGCTTTTTTAACTGCTTGTCCACATACGGATTTTTTATCGCTTTTGAGAAGTCGTATTCTTTTTTCATTTTCGCTCCTTGTATTGTTTGGCTTCGTTTTTCGTTGCTTTTCTTGAGGAGATTATTCTGATCGTATCGTTTTCGCGGTAACAATGTACGACGAGTAAAATTCTCTCCTTTTGACTCATGCCTAAAATTAAAAATCTTTCTTCATCGTTTGAATGATCTTCGTCAAAAAGTACTAACGCAAATTCATCGGCAAATACGCTTTTAGGTTCTTTAAAATCGACTCCGTGCTTTGCGATATTTAGCCGTTCTTTGATCAAATTCCATTCGTAGTTCATAATGCGATTATAATGATAGAATAATTATAAAAAGATAAATTCGGCTCTCAAAAAGAGAGCCGATGAGGTAAATTTATTTTAACTGAAGCAGTGTGTTTAGCATTTCGTCGCTAGTCGTGATCGTCTTTGAGTTAGCTTGGAAGCCACGCTGTACGACGATGAGCTGAGTTAGCGAGCGAGATAGATCGACGTTGCTCATCTCAAGGCTCGAGGCTGAGATCTTACCGCGTCCGGCCGTTTGAGCAGCGCCGATGATAGGATCGCCGGAGTTTGCCGTGCGTGAGAAGAGGTTTCCGCCTTCGCCGGCTAAGCCTTGATTGTTTGCAAATTTAGCTACGCCCACTTGCGCTAGTCCTAGGCTTCGGCCGTTCGTAAATGATCCCACGAGCGTTCCGCTTTGATCTATCCTGATACCGTTTAGCTCGCCGCTAGCGTAGCCGTCTTGGCTGATGTCTGCGGTGCTTGAGTTATTGTCGGTGCTCGTTAGTCCGTCGGTGGTCTGCGTAGTACCGAATTTTAGCTCGATGTGCTGGCCGATAGCCGAACCGTTTTGCGCGCCGAAGGTAATGCTAGCCGGGCTATACGTCGCTAGCGAGCCGTCCGGGTTAAATCTCACGTAACCTGTTACTACGTTTCTAGGCTCGACCGTATTTATAGAGTTTGGTTCTGCTACTTGGATAACCATCGTCCACTCGGTTCCGCCGTTTTCTGTGTAACCGCGTTTTACGAAGTCCATTTTTATATTATGCTTCGTACCTAAGCTATCGTAAAGATCGGTGCTAGAGCTATGAGCGGCCATGTTTAGGCTATCGGTTACCCTAGTTGAACCGCCTGCGCTTAAAGATCCTGAAATTGGCGCCATAGATGCGGTAAATTTGACGTTTTCCGTTACGTTTTTAGTAGCGTTTGTTAAACCGGTTACAGAGATATTCATATCCTTGGCGCCTGCAGCGCTAGGATTTTTAAATTGATATTGACCGTGTTCGTTTACCGTTACTTCTACGCCGTTGTTATCATTGGTTGCAGCTAGAGTAGTTGGGTTTTGCTCATGGGTATAGTTTGTAAATTTTCTAGCATCCTCTTGCATAGCTTCACGTAAATCCTCAGTAGTAGTTACTTCTCTTTCATGCGCATCATCATAAGTATGCGTAGCGGCTACATTAGTTTTATTGTAAACATACTGATATGCGGTTATTATTCTAGTATCGACAAAATCTGTTCCTGCCCAATCAGCAGGATTATTTACAGTCATTTTTATGTTTTTTGTATTGACTGTAGTTCCCGTATTATTCCTATTTGTTAGAACTAGCTTATTACCGTTTGTTACGCTTGCTTCTACGCCGGTTTCGCTATATTTTCCGTTTATTAGAGCTGCTAATTGACCTATGGTCATTATATTAGTACCGGTTATATTCTGCCCATTTAATTTTATGTCAAGATTTTTGCCTGGGGCTGGAGGGGTAGCAAAAGTACCGTCTGCAGCCGCACCTAAATCTAGCGCATTGGTTTTTGCATCCGCATAGCTAGCCCATATGCCTTGTCCGCCGGTTCCCTGGGCGTCTCTTAGGTTATATGCATCGCCGTTGCTATTAAACAATACTCCCAAATCGGCTCCGCGCTCCGTCATCCTTTGTTCGCCGTTCCTATTTACGTAGAATCTATTTTCTCCGACGTTATTTTCATCGTGTATTTCGTTGGCAGTTCTTGTGCCGTCGTTATTGAGATCAACCCAGTTGTGATGCTGGTCTAGTTTGTAGATAGGTATTTTTTTATTTCCTACGTCGTTACCGCTGTCTAGGTTTCCTTTTAGCGCGATGTTTGTCGTAGCGCGAGCAGGCACGGTTAGGCCGACTGGGATCTTTATATCGCCGATAGGTCTAGTAGGATCTATCTCTCCTGTTTCCTCATCTCTCATCCAGCCTTGTACGATGTTACCGCCGTTATCGACGAAGTTACCTTCGCTGTCTCTTGAAAAGTCGCCGTTTCTGGTGTAGTAGGTGGTTTTGCCGCCGTCGGAGCTCACCATGAAAAATCCGTCGCCTTGAAGCGCGATATCGGTTTGCTTGTCGGTAGTTTGCAGCGAGCCTTGCTTAAAAATCCTCGTAGTGGAGTTTATCTGCGTGCCTAGGCCAACTTCCATGTTATTTACGCCGCCGTGTTGATTTTGCGGTGCGGTGGCGATACGCGAAGTTTGGTAGATAAGGTCGTCGAAATTTGCGCGGTTGTATTTAAATCCGACTGTGTTGACGTTAGCGATGTTGTTACCCTCAACATCCATAGCGATCTGGTGAGCTTGTAGTCCCGTAACGCCCGACCAAAGTGATCTCATCATAGCTTTATCCTTTTTGAAAAGTGAATTTTAAGATGACTTAAGCAAAAGACGTTCCAAATTTTAAATTTGATTTTAGTTTAGTGTTGTAGAAGGTAACGACGGAAAAGAGTGTATGAGTCAAAATTTACAAATTCGGCTTCAAATTTGAACGTAAAAAGTGAAGGCGCCGTATCGCGAGATGGATTTAAGGGTTGCGACATAAAAATTTAGCGAAGATAAGACATATAGTCTATCAAGCTAAATTTTTACTAGCTCCGTTAAAGACGCTCGCGAGACAAGCTGCCAAATTTACAAAATCATCGCGCCGATTACGCCGCCGATTAACAGCGGTATATTAAAAAATATAAAAGTCGGCACGCACGTATCGTAGATGTGATTGTGCTGGCCGTCGGCATTTAGGCCGCTTGTTGGCCCTAGCGTGCTATCGCTAGCGGGACTGCCCGCATCGCCCAGAGCCGCCGCGATACCAACTAGCAAGATAATGGCCGCCGGAGAAAATCCCAGCGATAGCGAAAACGGCACGTAAATCGCCGCGATGATCGGTATCGTGCCAAAGCTCGTGCCGATGCCCATGGTAACTAGCAAACCGATAGCTAGCATCAGTATCGCGCCGCCTATTTTGCCGCCCACCACCTCGCTAGCAAAGCCCACTAGCTGCTCGATACCGCCGCTCTCGCGCAAAACCGAGCCAAAGCCTGCGGCAACGAGCATGATAAATGCGATAAAGCCCATCATCGCTAGGCCGCTGTCCATGATTTTGTCGATTTTACGGTACTCGATACCGCCCAAAACTATCATGACTAAAAGCCCAAGAAGCGCGCCAAGAGGCATGCTTTCGGTATAAATTTGCACTCCAAAGGCTACTACCGCGCCGCCTAGCACCGCCCACTCTTTTTTCGTCATTTTTAGGCTTGCGGCCAACTGTGCCTCTTGCTCTTCGCTCGTTTCAAATTTAGTGTGCGCGTAGTCGCGTCTTTTGCGGTAAAAGACGAAAACCGCTAAAAGCAAACCCACTAGCATAGAAAGGCCGCCGATCCACATCACACTTGAGATCTCGCTCATCTGCACTTCTACGCCGTTGTTTGCGAGCTCTTTTTTGATGATGCCGTGAAAGATAAGGCCAAAACCTACGCTAAGGCTCACGTATGGCGCCTTTAGCCCGAAAGTAAGAGCGCAGGCCACGGCTCGGCGGTCGATGCCTAGGCGGTTCATCAGCGGCAAAAGCGGCGGGATGAGAATCGGGATGAAAGCGATATGCACGGGAATCAAATTTTGCGACAAGCACGCGATCGCGGCGATTATCAGAGCAAAATAGGTGCTGGTTTTTGCTAGAGCCTTGCTAACGGCGTTTATGAGGATCGCGGTTAGGTTTGTGTTGGCTATCGCGGCTGCGAGCGCGCCTAGCAAGATATAGCTGAGCGAGGTTTCTAGGTTGCCTTTCATGCCCGTTATCAGCGTCGATGTGGTGGCCGTTAGCGCATCGAAAAACGCCCCTACGCCGGCAAATCCGCCGTGATAGATGAGACCCGCGACTAGGGCGGAGACGAGGATGGAAAGCAGGATGTTAAACCTTAACAAACAAAGCGCAGTCATCACGAGGATACTGATCACGACGGGGTTGGTTAGCATTATTTTCCTTTTTGTAAATCAAATTCGTAAATCAAATTTCGCCGCCGATCAAATTTGATGACTAGCGGCGAACGGGCGTCAAATTTATCTAACGCGGATGCCTACTTGCGGGCGAGGCGAATAGTAATAATCGTCGCGTCTGTCGCGGTATCCGTCATCGTATCCGTCGTCGTAGCCTCTCTCGTAGCTTCGGTCGTCCGATTTGCTAGTGCCGCCTTTTTTTATGTTATTGTTTTTTATGTATTGATCAACTAGCTTGTCGCGGTAGTCTCTGCCTCGGTCGGTTTTTCTATATCCGCCGTACGGAGGGTCCATGTAGATCACTACGTCGTCG
>NZ_CALHXD010000210.1 GCF_938040115.1 uncultured Campylobacter sp.
CAAAAATAGCATCAAGGATATCAAAAATATTATCAAAAACAAGGGAATAATGATGCAAAGAAAAGACAAAAAAGGCAACATAGTGAACGTCGGTATTGGCGAGGCCGCTGACATCTATTTAGAAGGACTAATAAAAATGATGACAAACAGCTTAATGTTTGAGGAAATTTAGCTCTTTTTATGCTTTTTAGGGTAGTCGAAAAACAAGGCCTTTGCGCCGTGTTCTTTTAGCTCCTTGAAGCTGCCGTCAAATTCGACGCAAAAGATGCCGCATGTAGGTATATTTCCGATCGCAGCGTCGCTTAAAAGCTCGCAAATTTCAGTTATAGCGTCGTTGTGGGCTATGACAAATATGCTATGAAATTTGTCGTCAAGCTCTCTTACAAAAGTCAAAAGATCATGCGTCTGCGCTCCGTATAGTTCGTCTTTAAATTTGATTTTCTTCTTAAATTTGACTGCTTCGGTTAGCTTTTGAGCCGTTTTAGCGCAGCGTTTGGCGGGACTGGCAAATATCGCGTCCGCCTTCACCTCATGCTTTTTTAGCCGTTCGCACATCAGCGCTAGATCCTTTTTGCCTCGTTCGCTTAGATCGCGCTCAAAGTCGCTGCCTTCACCCTCTTCTACGGCTTTTGCGTGCCTGATAAAGTAGATTTTTTTCATTTATACCACCTTTTTGGCCTTTGATAGATTTTTTATGCGCTCGATCTCTGCCTCGCTAAAGCCTGATTTTAGTCGCGCGCTCACGTTTAGCTCGCGGGACTGCAAAAAGGCTTTAGGGTAGATTTTTTGTACGATTTGCGCGTAAATTTCGGGGCTTACGCCCTCTTTTTCGCAGGCAAATTTAAACCAACGATCGCCCTTTGAGACGTGCGAGATCTCCTCGTCTAAGATGACTTGCAAAATTTCGCAAAGCCGCGCCTTGCTCTTGTCTTTTTCGCACTCGGTTTCCAGCTTTTTTAGCATAAAAGCGTTTGCGTCAAGGCCATTTGCCTCCATATATCTAGGCAGCACCGCCATGCGCTCGAGCAGCGACGCGGAGGTATTTTGCAAAGCGATAAAAAGCCCGTCGTGTACGGTAAAATCGCCGTATTTCACGCCAAATTTAGCCATGTGATCCTCGATCATCTTAAAGTGCCTGATCTCATCCTCGGCGACCTCTAGCCAGTCGTCATAGTAGGCTTTTGGTAGCGCGCGAAAGCGATACGCCGCATCTAACGCGATATCTACGGCGCTGTATTCGATGTGCGCGATCGAGTGAAGGAAGGCTTTTTGCTTGTCCGCTTGCTTTTTACCGCCGATTTCTCTCATCGCTACAACCTCGCAAAATGCCTCGTAGCTTGGGCGTTTTAGCGGTTTTATCTCGTCAAATTTACCGCCCTCTTCTATTTGCGCGTCAAATTTACCGGCCTTGTATTCGGCGTAAAATCGTTTAAATTTATCAAATTTAAGCTCCTTGTCGCCGCACTCTAAAATTTCCCAAATTTGATCGAAAAATCTCATTTTATCACCTTAAATTTTACCCCGAAATATCCTAAAGCAAAGCCGATGATATGCGCGTACCAGGCGACGTTTACGCCCATAGCCACTGGTGCGAAGCTCATTAGCAAGATGGCGATTATTAGCCCTTTTCTGCTACTCGCGTCCAAAAACGCCAAAACTCCCAGCAACAGACTGATCGCGCCGCTAGCTCCGACTAAATTTATAAAAGTTCCGTTAGTTTTAAACATAACATAAATATAAATAAAACTAAGCAGCGAAGTCAAAACGCCTCCGACGCAGTAAACGACGGCAAATTTTTCGCTGCCGTAGTACCGCTCAAGAAGCGATCCAAACTGATACAAAACCGCCATATTCATCAGCAGATGGGCCAAATTTGCATGCATAAACATCGAAGTCGCAGGCTGCCAGACGTAAAGTCCGTCCGTGAAAAACATATTTAGCCCAAGCGTCGCGTTAGTGCCGCAAATGCCGCAGTAAACGGCAAAATATACTAGACAATTTAACGCGATGAGCGATATCGTAGCTTCCAAAAACGGCTCCTTTTTAAAGGCTTTATCATATAAAATTTAGACATAAATTTAGCTAAAAATTAACCTTGCCAAAGCCGGCGAATCTGTTCGACGTTAGGCAAGTAGCGTCGCCGCCTTTACACGCTACGATATAGGAGTTTACCTCTTTACCGCCTATTTTATGGCTATTTTTTTGAAATAGATTTATAAATCCGCTTTTGTTTTTGCCTCTGGTATTATGCATAAATCTTATAGTTCCATCATCTTCTATGCGGTCTATGATGCCAAGGTGGGTTATGATTTGCTTGTTTTTGCCTTTGGTTTGACTCGTAGTGTTGTTAAAAAACACCAAATCTCCGAGCTTTGGGCTTGTTTGCGAGATCAAATTTCGCTTTTTGTAAAAATTATAAATGGCTTGCGATTTTGATCCTTGTTCGCCGTAAAATTTGAGCAAATTCGTCTCGGAAAAGTAAACGTTGTTTATGTTTTTATTTACGAGAGAGACGAAACCCGAGCAGTCTCCGCCGTCTTTTTTGCCTAAAAAGCCTTGCATAAAATTTGAAAGCGCTTTGCCGCCCAGATCGTTAAATACGTCTTGCTGCGAGTTTAAAAATCTCGCGTTTAAAATCTGTCCGCTTTGATCGGTCGGGTAAATTTTGGGCGCATTGTTCGCGCATCCGCTAAAAATCAAAGCCGCAACCGGCGCTAGCGGCAAAAAAATGGTAAATTTCATTTAAATCATCCTATTTTATATTTAAATTTCAAGGCGAAGTATCTTGTGATAAATTTAAATGTTTCGACGAAATTTTCGACCGAAGATAGAACATAATAGTTCATCAAGGGAGAAAATTTCTAGATCATTTAAATTTACCCAAGAGACAAGCCGTAGAGACGAACAGCCTAAAAGCAAGATTATATAAATAAATCGGTAAATATCGGCATAAATTTAAATTTATAAGCTAAATTTCACTATACTTTGGATTTTATTTAAGGATTTAAGATGATGCATTATTTAGAAATCGAAGGAAACGCGAAACTAGGCGGCGAAGTCGCCATAAGCGGAGCGAAAAACGCCGCCCTGCCCCTGATAGCTGCGGCTCTAATCATAAAAAACGACGTTACGCTAAAAAATATGCCAAACGTCGCCGATATAAAAACATTGGCTACTTTGCTTGTAAATTTGGGCGTAAAGTGCGAATTTACGGACGATCACACTCTAAAAATCAACTCAAACTACGTTAGCTCCACGAAGGCCAACTACGACATCGTGCGCAAAATGCGCGCCTCTATCCTGGTTCTTGGCCCGCTACTAGCTAGGTTTGGCCACTGTGAGGTGAGTTTGCCCGGCGGCTGCGCGATCGGACAAAGACCGATCGATCTACACTTAAGCGCGCTTGAAAAAATGGGCGCAAATATCGAAATAAAACAAGGCTACGTCGTCGCCACCGCGCCTGACGGGCTAAAAGGCGCGCAGATCGTGTTTGACAAGATCACGGTAACGGGGAGCGAAAACATCATAATGGCCGCCGCGCTCGCTCACGGCACGACGCATCTAATCAACGTCGCTAAAGAGCCCGAGGTGGTGCAGCTTTGCGAGGTTTTGGCAGCTGGCGGCGTGAAGATCGAGGGTATCGGCACGGACGAGCTGGTGATAGAAGGCACGGATAGGCGCCTGCTGGATGTGGGCGAGATAACGGTCATCCCCGATAGGATCGAAGCGGGAACGTATCTTTGCGCCGGGGCGATCACGAACTCGCAAGTAACTATCGCGAACGCCAATGCCGCGCATCTGCGAGCCGTGCTTACTAAATTTAACCAAATGGGCTTTGAAACCGTCGTAAACGGCGATAAAATCACGATAATGCCGGCTAAAAACGTAAATCCCGTCGAGATCGTGACGACTGAGTTTCCGGGTTTTCCGACCGATATGCAGGCGCAGTTTATGGCGCTCTCGCTCATAGCAAACGGCGTTAGCACGATCGACGAGAGGCTTTTTGAGAACCGATTTATGCACGTTAGCGAGCTCACGCGTATGGGTGCGGATATCCGTCTAAACGGCCACATCGCGACGATCTACGGCGGAGGCAAGATAAACGCCGCAGACGTGATGGCTACCGATCTGCGCGCAAGCTCTGCCCTGGTGCTAGCGGCCCTTGCCGCAAACGGAACTAGCCGCGTGCATAGAATTTACCACCTAGATAGAGGCTACGAGGGGCTAGAGCGCAAACTAGCGGCTCTGGGCGCAAAAATACGCAGGCTGGAGGAGTAAAATGACGCTAGAGCTTGCTCAAAATTTGATCCTAGAAAAAGCTAAATTTGACGGCTGCGGCGAGTTTGCCAGCCTTGAGCGCGCGACGGGCAAAATTTTGGCACAGGACGTCGTTGCCGTTAAAAATTTGCCCTCCTTCGACAACGCCGCGATGGACGGCTACGCGTTTAAATTTGACGATTTAAACAAGCCGTTAAGCGTCGCAGCGACCGTGTTAGCTGGCGATGAGGCTGAAATCACGCTAAAAAAAGGCGAATGCGTAAAGATAATGACGGGCGCAAAAATGCCGACGAATGCCGATGCCGTCGTACCTTTTGAAGACGCTATTTTGCAGGACGGCAAGCTCTCGCCGCAAAGCAAAGTCAAAAAATTTAACGCCCTAAGATATAAGGGCGAAGAGGTCAAAGCTGGTGAAATTTTGCTAAAAAAAGGCGAAATTTTAACGCCCGCAAGAGTAATGATGCTAGCTGCTCAGGGCATCTACTGCGTCTGCGTGGAGCGCGAGCTAAAGATCGGTATATTTTCAAGTGGCGACGAGGTGGTCGAGCCGTGGCAAAACGCTAGCGAGGAGCAAATATATAACGCAAACGGCGCAGGTATCGCATCACTGCTTCAAAGTTTCGGCTTTACTAGCTCGTACGCGGGCATCATAAAAGACGACCTAAAAAGTACTACTCGCGCGCTTGAGACGGCTGAATTTGACGTCATCATAACAAGCGGCGGGGCGAGCAAGGGTGAGGCTGATTTTATGAAAACGGCGCTTTTAAATTTGGGTTTTAGCGAGCTTTTTGACGGCGTAAATATCCGCCCCGGACGTCCGAGTAAAGCCTTTATAAAAGATAAAAAAATTGTCTTTATCCTGCCGGGAAATCCGATGGCGGCGTTTTTGATGTGCTTTTTGCTGATCGTTCCTTTTTTAAAGGGCGCGCGACTTGAAAAATTTGACGCCGTTTTAAGCCAAGACGTAAAAATAAAATCTGGACGCCAAAATATCGTGCTAGGCAGCTTTTGCGAAGGCAAATTTAGCGTGACGGATAATAATAAATTCGGCTCAGGCATGATAACTCCGCTCATCAAAAGTAACGCCGTTTTGGTAACAAACGAGAGTCTCGGCGAGCTAAAAATGGGCGAAATCGTAAAAATTTTGAAATTTTCTTGACAAATGAAAACGTTTTTGCTAAAATTGCGACTTCTCAAACGGTGCGGGAATAGCTCAGGGGTAGAGCACAACCTTGCCAAGGTT
>NZ_CALHXD010000211.1 GCF_938040115.1 uncultured Campylobacter sp.
TTTTAAATTTCTAACGTTTTAAACTAGCAAGATATATAATTGCCTTATGAAAAAGACGAATAATTTAAGCAAATTTGATAAAAAGGCGCTAAGGCTGCTATTTGCGGTACTTTTCGTGCCGCTCTTCGTCTCGCTCGTTTTTATCTATGAGTTATCGGTGTATGATAGCTCGCGCGAGCTGCCCGCGGACGCACAAAAGATCGGCGGCAGCGATTATTACAACATCAGCGGCAAAATTTATCTACGCTCTTGGAACCTCGCTCCTTACGAGCTAGAGGGCGGCGCGGACGCGGCGAGCTTTCGCGCGCTTGATACCGGCAGATACTCCTACACAAACGTCGGCATGGATGCTAGTAGCGTATTTTGCGGCGCTCGCAAGATGTCGGGGCTGGATCCCGCCCGCACGCAAAAGATCGGCGCGCGATACTACAGCGACGGGCGCGTGAGCTACTTCTGCTCGGATGTCACGCAGCGCACGGGCGGCGCGATAAGCTACATTTACAAGGTATTTTTCCACGCCTTTGGGCTCTCCAAATGGCCGCAGGAGTACAACTACCCATACGCGAGGCTGGATACTAGCGCGCCCATCTCGCCGCTGACCGAGAGCCCGTATGTCGCCACGGACGGCGAGCGGGTATTTTACGAGGGTAAAATTTTAGAGGGCGCCGACGCAAAAAATCTAAAACAGATAAGGCGGAAAACCGTATATGAAGAAGGCTCCGAGCTGCCCGCGCACTTTCGC
The DNA here is from genome assembly GCF_938040115.1 of uncultured Campylobacter sp. Classification (GTDB taxonomy): domain Bacteria; phylum Campylobacterota; class Campylobacteria; order Campylobacterales; family Campylobacteraceae; genus Campylobacter_A. Next base: position 743 of record NZ_CALHXD010000211.1, read on the forward strand.
CTCATCGATAATTGGCTGAGCGACGGACGCAGCATTTATAAGGGCGGCGAGAGGCTAAATTTCACGCCTAGCGAGCAGATGTATCTCGTGGAGCCAAACGCGGGCATAGAGTTTCTCTACGATCCCGCTGCGGGCGCGGTGTTTATGAACGGCGAGAGATTTGACCCCTCAAACGAGCCCTATACGCCGCTAAATTTTCAGAGCGGGTATCAGGAATACATGCTGTTTGCGAGCAAAAACGGCATATTTTATCTAAGCAAGGATAAAATTTTAAATCGACCGCGCGCTAGCGGTGCCGAGGGCAGGCTCAAGGACGCATTTTGGTACGTTTATTATAAATTTGGCGGAGATGGCAGTAGGCTAAGCGCGCTAAAAAGGGCGGGCGACAATCCGTTTAAAGGCGCCGTGCGGCAGATCTCGGAAAGGCTTTTTAAGGACGACGCGGGATTTTACTATCTAAATTTTTACTCGCATAGCGTTTACGTCACGGGTCGCAGCGGCAGGCATCTGGATAAGCGGACAAATTTCATCGAGCTGCGAAAGATCACGCTAGACGTGCATGATGATGAGGTGATGGCGCAGATCGCGGACGAGGCGGCGCGAAACCCAGAGATGTCGCAGCTCATCTTTAGTGCGCAGGATGTGGAGTATGAAAACGGCGCGGCCTTTTATATGTATTGCCTCGCGGCGGTTTTAGTGCTTGGAGCTTGGATTTATAGCTACCTTAGAAAGCGCAGCTTGCGACGCGGCTAAATTTGCCGTCAAATTTGCTCTAAATTTACAACCTTTTTTACCGATTTATTACGATTTCTAGCTAAAATCGCAGTGAAAAAAATCAAAAGGAAATCCAATGGAAAACAAAATCATGGATAGCGTCAGAGGTGGCTTTTGGACGAAGCCCGTCATCATTTTCGTCTTGCTTTTGCTGCTGCTTATCCCGCTAGGTTTCATCAGCTCGATGATCTCTGACCGCGCCTACGTCAAGCGTACCGCCGAGGAGTCCATCATGCAGCCGGTCGGCGGCCCGCTTAGGATCGAAGGTGTTTTAATCTCGGTGCCGTATAAAAAGCAAGCGGCGATCTACAACGAAAACGGCGTACCTACGGTATCGCAGACAACCGAGCAGATCATGATAGCGCCGCAGTCTTATGAGCTATCGACCCAGCTAAATCCGCAGTATCTAAAGCGCGGTATCTTTAGCGTGCCCGTTTTTAATGGCGAAGTCGCGCTAAAAGCCAAATTTGCCCCGCTAAATTTCGAGCAGCTAAATATCGCAGAAAGCGACATTTTACTAAGCGAGGCGACGCTGATTTTAGGCGTAGGCAGCAAAAAGACCTTTACCGCATTTCCCGCGCTAAAAGCAAACGGGCAGGATCTCGCGCAGTCTTTTGCGCCGCCTAAATACTCACCCTTTGCCCAAAGCGTCCACTACAAACTACCTGCAAATTTAGCAAACGGCGGCTTTGAGCTAGCGGGCGCGCTATCTATGCAGGGCGGGCAGAGCGCGAGCTTCGTCCCTGTGGGGCAGGATAATAAATTTGACGTAAAATCCTCGTGGAGCTCGCCGTCTTTTAGCGGCGGCTGGCTGCCTAAATCGCGCGAAGTCACAAGCAGCGGCTTTAACGCGCAGTGGGAGATCTCGGGCCTTAGCACCGGCGTTCCGCAGGCGTGGATCATGGACGGCAGGCGCGAGATGGGGTTTGAGGGCGTCGAGGCTAGCTTCATCAGCCCCGTAAATAACTACTCGCTCATCGCGCGCTGCGTGACCTACGCGATCTTGTTTTTAGCGGTGCCGTTTTTGGCGATATTTCTGTGCGAAATTTACAGCCGCGTCCGCATTCACCCGATCCAGTACCTACTCATCGGAGCCGCCGACGTGCTATTTTACCTGCTCGTGCTCTCATTTTCCGAGCATATTAGCTTTTTAGCTAGTTATCTTGTCGCGGCCGCAGCCGTGTGCGCGACGATACTTTTCTACGGCTCGGCGATCTTTCGGGCTCGCAAATGGGGCGTATTTATCGCGCTCGTACACGGGGTTAGCTACTGCTTGCTCTACGGTATCTTGCAGTCCGAGGACTACGCGCTTTTGATGGGCAGCGTGATGATATTTGCGGTGATTGCGCTTGTTATGTATTTGACCAGGAAGATAGATTGGTACGAAAACGGGCTGAAAATTTAGCTTTTTCGGCTTATCTCGCGAGCGCTTTTAAATGATTTTTGCTTCGCT
>NZ_CALHXD010000212.1 GCF_938040115.1 uncultured Campylobacter sp.
ATCTGGACGACGAGAACCCGAGCGATGAGTTTTTGATCTGGGTAAATCGCGTCGCGGAGTGAGGTTTAGTATAAATTTAAGTAGGCTAAGATGCGAAAGATCGCTGTTTTAGCGCCGCCGAAGCTCTTGCGAGTATAATTTATTCTTGATAAAAGCTCGCTTGCATGATCAAAAACAGCTGCAAATTTTATTAGCATAAGCCCGAATTTAATTCGTTATAAAGCTATAAACGAGAGAAAATTTAGCTCGCCAAAAAAGCGAGCCAAAAGCCTAATGGCGGCAGTTTTTGCAGTCCTTTACAGTCACTAGTACATTCATCTTTTCGATGAAATTTCCAAGCTTTCTCTCCAAATTTTCCTTGTACTCGCTCAGCGCCTCGCAGAAATTATAGTCCTCGACGTGCCCGCAACTCTCGCATACGACGTGGATGTGCGGGTAGCTAAAGATGTCGTAGCGCGCCTTTTGGTTTGGCATATTTACCTCGACGACGAGGCCTTCGTCCTTTAGCATATTTAGGTTTTTATACACCGTTGCGAGCGATACGGACGGATTTTCGGCGCAGATCTCTTCATAAAGCTCATCGATCGTCGGGTGCGTGTGGCGATCGAGGATCTTGAGCACGCTGAGGCGCTGCGGGGTGGCTTTGAGGCCGTGGTTTTTGAGAAGTTCCATATAGTTCATCGTTTTTCCTGATATTTTTAGCTAAATATACAAAAATTTTATTTAAAACTTCTTTATAGTTGGTAATATAAATTATTATTTACTAAAATTTGTGTCAGTTTTTGCTTTAAATTTGCACTTTTTATAAATTTTGACATGATGTTTGAAGTCAAATTTTGATTTTTGGGTTTGGTGCTTTCTGCTAAAATTTGATCTTTTATTTTAAGTAAATTTGCCTGCGTCATTTAAAAGTAAAAGCGGAAAGACCGAGCGTAAAAGGCTAATTTAGCTCAAATTTGAGCCTTTTACGCACGAATACTCTTGAGAAAACTCGTAAAACTAAAGCGCGAAAACGCTTCAGCTCAAATTTAATCCTCTGTTTCGGTTAAAATTTTTTCGCAAATGCTTGCCGCATCGACACCAAGAGCTCTTTCGACATCAGCCGTAGTGCCGTGAGGGATAAAGGCGTCGTCAAACTCAAAGCTAACGATGCGCACGTCAAAAATCCATTGCTCCTGCAAAAACGCAGCTAAAATCTCGCCTACGCCGCCTTTTTTTACGGTATCTGAAAAGACGTACCAAATTTTATGCTTGATTGCGAGATATTGCAAAAGCTCGCAATCAAGAGGCTTGACAAATACCAAATCAACAAGGCTCGGATCAAATTTACTATCCGTTTTTTCCAGTAAAATTTTGCGCGCGGCGTTTGCCTTGCCCACGCCATTACCGTAAGCGATAAATGCCGCTTTGCCGCTGCCCTCGACCAAGATTTCGCCTTTACCGAGCTTTAGCTCTCGCGCCTCAAGCTCGCCCTGCGCCAGTGCAAAAGCTCCGCGCGGATAACGAAAAGCGCAAGGCCCCTCGTGAGCGTAAGCGTAACGCATCGCGAGCCTAAAACTATCGGCGCAGCGAGGCGCAAAAATCGTCAAATTCGGGATCAAATTTAGATAACTAACGTCAAATGCGCCCTGATGCGTCTCGCCGTCCTCGCCGACTATGCCCGCGCGGTCCATCGCAAAGACAACGTTTAGGTTCATGATTGCGCAGTCGTGCACGATCTGGTCAAATGCCCGCTGCAAAAAAGTCGAATAAATCGCAATAAATGGCTTAAAGCCTTCCTTTGCCATCGCTGCCATCGAGGCGACGGCGTGCTGCTCGGCGATCGCGACGTCCCAAAATCTATCCGGAAATCTCTCCATCAAAGCGTCTATGCCCGTGCCGGTAGGCATCGCGGCGGTCACTCCGACGATATTTTTATGCTCGCTAGCTAGCTCGGTCAAATTTTCCGCAAAGAGCGCGGTGGCCGATTTGGCGGCTGATTTTTTGATAGCTTCGCCGCTTTGTAAATCAAACGGACTCACGCCGTGCCAGCTGGCTAGATGCCCCTCGGCCTTTTCGTAGCCCTTGCCCTTTAGCGTCTGGGCGTGCACGACGACGGGCTTTTTCATGCCTTTTGCGACGCTAAAAGCCTCGATAAGCGCCTTCACGTCATGGCCGTTTACGGGACCGATGTACTCAAGTCCCAGCTCCTCAAAAAACATCCCGGGCGTAAAGATCCTGATACCCTCCTCCATCCTGCGCGCCATATACGCGGCGCCGTCTGGCATATAGCTCAAAAATCGCTCGACGCGGCTTTTAAACTTCTGATACAGCGGCCCAGCCATCATCTGCGAGAGGTAGTTGCTAAAGGCGCCGATGGGCTTGCTGATGCTCATTTCGTTGTCGTTTAGGACGATGACGCATGGGTTTTTGATATCGCCGAGCTCATTTAGCGCCTCATACGCGATACCCGCGCTCATCGAGCCGTCGCCGATAAAGGCCACGGGTATACGATCCTCGCCTTTTAGCTTGATCGCCTTTGACGCGCCGACTGCAAGCGAGATAGAGGTGGAGCTGTGTCCGGCGATAAAGTAGTCGTATTTACTCTCGGAGGGCTTGGTGTAGCCGCTGATACCGCCAAATTTTCTAAGCGTGTCAAATTTATCCCAGCGTCCAGTGATTAGCTTGTGCGCGTAGCTTTGGTGGCTAACGTCAAATATAAACGGGTCTTTTGCTGCGTCGAAAACATAATGCATCGCGACGATAAGCTCGACTGCGCCGATGTTTGAGCTAAGATGCCCGCCGTTTGCGCTGACGGTTTGTAAAATTTTATCACGGAGCTTCCCGCAAAGCGCTTCGAGCTCCTGCACGTTCATAGATTTTACGTCTATCATTGTCCTATTATCTTTTTGATTTTTTCTAGTCTGGCTTCGATCGTGCCCTCGAGGTTGCCCGCGTCGCTAAGCACGATCGCTCCGCCCGCGCTGATGGCTTCGTCGGCGGAGATTTTGACGTTTTGTCCGGAGAAATTTTCTTTGATAAACTCGTAATCTTTCGGATTTACTTTGACTTGCACCTCTTTGGCGTCTTTTATCTCGCTAAAAAGCTCTTTGCAGATGGCTGCAGCGATGTTTGCCGAATTTAGAGAAATCTCTTTTTTCACGACCTCTTTTGCGATCTCGATTGCGGTAGTCGGTAGCTGCGCTTCGCTGGATGCGATGAGGCTTTCAAATTTAGCCGCCTGCTCTTCAAGCTTATTTATAGACCCCAGGTATCTGCTCTCAAGCGCCTTTAGCTCTTCGTTAAATTTAGCCGCCGCCTCGTCTCTGCCCTGCTTTATGCCGTCTTCTTTAGCGCGCTGGATCTCGCTTTCTAGGCGTTTAGCGAATTCGTTTTCTTGATTTTCGATTTGCATTTGTAGCTTTATCATATTGCCGCTCATCTCGTCGGTACGCTTTAGCAGCTCCTCGATAAAGCTTGACTCAGGCTTAAAATGTAAGCCTTGCTCTTTTGCGTCGTTTAAATTTGAACTCTCTTGCTCGCCGTTTAAGGCTCGCTCGTTATGCTCGGTCGCGCGGCCGGATTCGCTTTCGTGGGCCGAGCGTGTATCCTCGCTTCTTTTTTCCTGACCTAAAATTTTAAACCGATAGTTTTCTACGAAGTGCTCTTTTGAGCGCTCATTTGTTATTACGCTACTTTTCATTCTATCATCTCATCGCTTTCGCCTATTTGGAACGCCCCGCTTTCGGCTAGGGCCTGAACCTGCTCTACTATGCGGCGCTGCGCCTCTTCGACGTCTTTTACGCGCACCGCTCCCAAAAACTGCATCTCCTCTTTAAACGAATCGCTGGCGCGCTGAGACATACTGGAGAGAAATTTATCTCTCAATGCATCGCCGCTGCCTTTTAGCGCGATCATAAGGTCTTTTTTATCGACGTTTTTAAGTATTTCGCGGATAGCTGCTTGATTGAGGGTGTTAATATCCTCAAAGGTAAACATAAGCTCTTTGATCGTCGTAGCGAGCTTGTCGTCGACGTCCTCGATATATTCGATCGTAGCTTTGGATGCCTTTTGGCCGAGGCGGTTTAACACCTCCGCCACGGCCCTTGGTCCGCCGACTTCGACCTTGTAGGACGTGAGGCTCTCTAGTTTGCCTTCTAGCACCGTTGAAACGCGTTTGATTATAGACGGACTAATGTCGCCCAAATTTGCCATTCTCACGACGACCTCGCTTCTAAGCTCGTTATTAAAAAACGAAAGCGTCTCGGCTGCGCTGGTTGAATCCATATGCGCCAAAATAAGCGCAATAGTCTGCGGATGTTCGTTAACAATAAAGTCTGCAAGCTGCTGAGGCTTGACCTTGGTAAGATAACCGAAGCTCTTTGTGTTTTCCATGCTTTTTGCGAGCTTGTCGAGTATCTTTTGCGCAGCTTCAGGACCAAAGGTGCGGTATAAAATTTCTTTCGCGTACTCTAAGCCGCCGCTTCTCATGTATTGATTTGACTGCATGAGAGCGTAAAATTCTTCTAAAACCGCAGCAGCTACGCTTTTGTCGGTACTCTTTGCGGTAGCTATATAGCGCGAAATTTCGGTTATGACGTCAACCTCCATATGCGAAAAAAGCAGAGTCGTGACGTCCTCGCCCAGCTGAATAAGCAAAATAGCGATCTTTTCAGGCATAGAAAGATCGTCATACACCATCTTTTGCTGTTCGTTTAGCTTTGTTGCCATTAAAAGTCCTTACGGTTGCTAAAGTCAGAATCGTTTTTTATCATATCTTGAAGCAATACGGCTATCTCTTCGCTGCGATCTTGAACGACTAGTTTCATCTTTTCTAGTAATACGTCGTAGCGCAGGTCGTCCTCATTAAAATTATCTCCGATACCCAGCTGCTCCTCAACCTTTTTCCTAGCTGCTTGAAATTTCTCCAGCGTATCTTCGCTATCCTCGAGCTGAACCTCGTTTTCGGATAGATCGATCTCTTCTTCTTTTACGTCCTCAAGCATTTTGGTCATAAACGGCGTAATGACTTTCTTGTAGAATACATATAGTAAGATCGCTACAAAAAGATACTTTAAGATAGGTAAAAACGGTACTACGTAAAGCTCGAAAAAGGACTGAACTTTGCTAGCCGGCGTCTGTCCGTCTTGACGCTGGAACTCAAAGTTACTAACCGTGACCTCGTCGCCTCTGTTTTGATCAAAACCGATAGATTGGCGAATAAGAGCGTCTATACGTGCTAGCTGCTCTTTATCAAGCGGTACGTAGGCTATTTCGCTAGTTGGATTTCCTTTTTCGTCTTTTTTATTTTCGTATTTTCCATCCACGACGACAGCGGCGCTTAGGCGGTTTATCTTAGCAAACTGATCCTTGACGCGCTCGACTTTTT
>NZ_CALHXD010000213.1 GCF_938040115.1 uncultured Campylobacter sp.
AGAGGAAGGGGATTCTACTTACGAAGCGTCGCCCCTTCCTCTCCCAAGCCCTCTCTAACCCCACTGCACGTGAGAGGTTGCTGCGCTATGCGCAGTTTTATCCGGTGCTGTCGCGCCGAAAATGTAAATTTGACATTTTCAAGATGTGGGTCTCGGTGGCTCAAATTTGCAAATTTAACTTCAAATTTGAGCGCAAAACGATAAGGCGAAGTATTTTTTCTTTAGACGAGACGGAAATGAGCCGAGCGAGGGCGCGTATAAATAATACGTAACCGAGCTTCGGCGATATTTCTAACGATGTATAAAGAAAAAAGACAAGCCGCTGCCAAATTTAGTGACGTCCGCAGCCGCACTCTTTCAACGCCACCTCCACATCGCAAAAATGCCTATGATCTCTCGCCAAATGCTCGATAAAATCCTGCTTGGAACCGTGCGAGATCTCGTGCATGAAAAGATCGTGATTGACGTAGGCGACTTTGGTAGCGAAATTTAGCGTCAAATTTACGTCGTGGCTGATGAGCACGACGCCCGTACCGTCAGCATTGATCTGTTTTAGCAGCTTATAGATGTCGGCCTGGCCCTTCGTATCGATGCTGGCGGTGGGTTCGTCTAGCATCAAAATTTTAGCCTTTGCGCAAAGCGCGCGCGCGATATAGACGCGTTGGCGCTGGCCACCGCTTAGATCGCCGATCTTTCGCCGCGTAAATTCGCCCATACCGACGCGCTCCAGCGCCGCCTCAGCCTCTATCTTGTCGTCCTTGCCGTAAAATCCAAACAGCTTTTTATCTATCCGCCCCATCAAAACAACCTCGAGCACGCGCATCGGGAAGCTCTGATTTATCGGGATATTTTGCGGGACGTATCCCACGGCCTTGCTCACGCTAGCAGGCTCCTGACCGAACACCTCTATCGTCCCGCCGCTTGGCCTGTTTAGCCCCAGCATCAGCTTTAAAAGCGTACTTTTGCCCCCGCCGTTTGGACCTATGACAGCTAGAAAATCCTTGCAGTCGTATTCTAAATTTATGCCGTCAAACACGAGGTTTTCATCGTAACCAAAGCTCAAATTTCGCACCGAAATGTCGCTCATAAAACGCTCACCTTACCCGAAATATAAAACATAAAAACGCCAAGCCCGAGCATCACCAAAAGCGCGGCAAACTCGCAGCAAGTCCGCAGCGCGCGAAATCTCATCGCGCCTTTTAGCTTAAAGCCGCAAACGGCCGCGAGAAATATCACCGCACCCATGCCAAGCCCCATAAACACGCCGCTAGCAAGCCCGGCCGCATAGCTGTTTAGGCTAAATGCTAGCACGAAAACTAGCAGCGTACCCGGACACGGCACGAGCGATCCAGCCAGCACCACGAGCCACTCGCTAGCGGTTTTTGGCGCCTCACTAGAGGCCCTACAGGCTGCGCAGCCGCACTCGCTCTCGTGGGCGATAGGGCTAAATTTGACTGATTTTGCGCTCAAATTTGACGTGGAGTTTAAATTTGAGCCAAAAACTTTACTCGCCTCATTTGCGCCTTTTTCGCCCGAGACAGGCGCGGCGACAAAGCTAAATTTAGGCTTTAGCACCGTTTTTTGAATCTTAGCGTAGATCATATAAAGGCTCACGCAAACGATCGCTACGGCCGAGATTTTCGTCATCGCGCCCGCTATGTCGCTGACTTTGTCCGTCAAAAACGCATTTAAAAAAACGTAGCTAAAAAGCACGAGCAAAAACGCCCCCGCCACGTGTGCGAAGCCGACCTTCATCGCAAAAGCCAGCGCGCGCGAGTAGCTGCCGCCGTTTGCGACGAAGTAGCTAGCCGTGAGCATCTTAGCATGCCCGGGGCCAGCGGCGTGCAAAAAGCCGTAAAAAAAGCTAACCGCGGCTAACAGGGCGAAATTTAGCGCGTTTAGCTCGGCGCTGTTTATCTTGATGAGCTCTTTTAGGCGCTCCAAAAACTGTAGGCTCATGCCCGAAACCGAGTCAAATTTAGCCCTATCCTCGGCGTCGATTTGCTCTAAATTTTGCTTATTTTGCGCTTTAACAAGCGAGCTAAGCTCTGGCTTTGCAGGCTCTATTTTGGGCGCTTTTGAAGTCATTTCAAAAAATGCCGTACTCAAATTTACGTTTGGCACGAGATAAATTTTATCGGTGAACGCGTATGGCTCGGGCGAGCTTATTTTAAAGTTAAAAAATCCCTCGTGATCAAAAACCTCGACCGTGATGACGCGGCCGTCCTTGACTGCCAAATTTAGCTCTAAAATATACTCGAAATTTAGCCTGCCGCCCTCCAGATAGACGCGTTGCGAGAGCGTTTTGGTATGCAAATTTACGGTCTCGCCCGCGCCGTCGTAGTAGCCCACGCTAGTTAGGTAGCCGCGCGGCACGATGTAGTCGAGTAGGGATTTTTGCACCTTCCACGCTTCGTTTTTGCTAAGCGCTTTATCGGCGTTTTCGTCGTAGCTTTGTAGCGTTAGTTCTGTGAAATTTTCAGAAAACGTCCAGGTTACGGCGGCTGTTTTTATCATGTCGCCTTGGACGTCAAATTTGACCGAGGCATGCGCGGTCGGTGTGTAAAGCGAGCACAGAGCACAGGCGTGCACGAAGCTAAAAAAGGACGCAAGAAGCGCGAAAATAGCCAGTATGCGTCCAAATTTCATTTACAGGCTCTTTGCGAAAATTTGCGCCGTTTTGCGTAGCTCGGCGTCCCAATCAAGCGGCAGTTGATCGATCTCTACGACGCTAGCGCCGCTTTCTTTGGCGACGGTTTGCGCAGCTTTTTTAGAAAACTGCGGAGCGACGAAAATGACTTTCACGCCGTGCTCTTCGGCTTCCTCGATGAGCTCTTTTAGCTCGGCCGGTTTTGGTTCTTTGCCATCCACTTCGATCGCGATTTGCTCTAGATCGTAGCGCTTAGCAAAGTAGCCCCAAGACGGGTGATAGACTATAAATTCGCGGTTTTTGACGTTTGCTAGAGTGCTTTTGATAAAGCCGTCAAGCTCGTCAAGCTTAGCTTCAAATTTAGCCAAATTCGCCTCAAAAAGCGCCTTGTTCTCAGGATATTTTTCGCTTAGCGCGGCGGCGATATTTTTAGCTTGGATCTTTACCAAGACGGGATCTAGCCAGATGTGCGGGTCAAATTCGCCGTGGTGATGATCGTGATCGTGATGATCGTGACCTGCATGCTCGTGTTTATGCTCGTGGTGAGCGTGCTCGTGCTTGGCGTCATGGTGATGATCGTGGTCCGCGTGCTCGTGGTGACCTTCAAATTTGATCTTTTCCACACCAGCGTCGGTTTTTATGATTTTAAGGTTTGGATAAGATTTTTGAAATTTAGGCAGCCAAGCCTCCTCAAACTCGATCCCGATAGCAAAATATAGGTCGCTTTTTTCAAGCGCGGTCATTTGTTTTGGCTTTGGTTCGTACGTGTGCGGATCGGCTCCCTTGCCTACCATTACGTTTAC
>NZ_CALHXD010000214.1 GCF_938040115.1 uncultured Campylobacter sp.
GAAAATTTTAAATATTTTAGAAGCGATGAGAAGATTTATTTTATCAGCGTAAACGACGAAGTAACCAAAAGGTTGCAAAATTCGCCTAGATTCGTAAATTTGGAGCCCTATTTTGAACTAGATACTATCTATAAAGGCCTTGGTATCGACCGCGTGGCTAGCTGTTATGCCGTAAAAAACGGTCTTATTGTCGATGCAGGTAGTGCCGTAACCATAGACGTTATGATGGACTCTATGCACCTTGGCGGCGCGATAGTGCCCGGCATTTCGCACATCCTAAAAGCTTGCGAAGTAATTTCGCCTAGGCTAAAAATCTCGCTAAATTCGCAGATCGACCTCGACGCACTCCCGCAAAAAACGACCGACGCGGTAAGCTACGGCGTCATAAAGCCACTCCTGCTTCTCATCGAAAGTATGGCAAACGGCTCGAAAATCTACTTCACGGGCGGCGACGGCGAGTTTTTATCGCGCTTTTTTACCACGAGTATCTACGACCGCATGCTCGTATTTCGCGGGATGCAAAAACTAATCGAACAAAAAAAGGACATCTTATGCTAACGGTTGCTTTGCCAAAAGGCCGCATCGCCGACGAAACGCTCGCGATTTTTAGGAAAATTTTTCAAAGCTCGTTTGAGTTTGAGGATAGAAAACTACTGATGAGCGAGGGCGATTTTAAATTTCTAATGGTTCGCAACCAAGACATCCCGACCTACGTCGTAAACGGTGCTGCAGATATCGGCGTGGTGGGCCTTGACGTACTTGAAGAGCACCGTCCAGACGTCGTGCGCCTACTTGATCTAAAGATCGGTAAATGCCGCGTCTGTGTGGGTATCAAAGATGGTGAGGAGTTAAATTTAAACGCTCCAGAGCTAAAGATCGCCACTAAAATGCCGCACATCTCCCGCAACTATTTTGCCGCAAAGGCGACCGCGCTAAAGATCATCAAGCTCTACGGCTCGATCGAGCTAGCGCCGCTGGTTGGACTAGCCGACGCAATCGTGGACGTCGTTGAAACTGGCACTACAATGAAACAAAACGGACTTAGAGTCGCCGAGACCATCATGAACAGCTCCGCGCACCTCATCGCAAATAAAAATAGCTTTATCATCAAAAAAGACGAAATTTTATCGCTTTACGAAAAAATCAAAGCGCAAATTTAAGCTAAATTTGTAAGTCGAATTAACCTGCGTCTTTACGATGCAGATCGCTAAATTTAGCTTTTTTATTTCTGTAAAAAATATCTTGAAATTTGATAGCTTTTAATCACAATACTCGGCGATCAATCTTGATAAAATTTAAACCATACAAAGCTCGCAAGCCAAACTACAAAAACCAAATATACTTAGCTTTTTGGGGCGCATGGACAAATCTTATCCTTGTGCGATATGATGCTTTTTCGTAATCAAACAGGAAGCGCCAAAACCCAATAAAAATTAAAGTCAAATTTGACGCTGCTGTCGCAAAAACAAAAATTTAAACCAAACTTAGTACAAACACAAGAAGGCAATTGATCCATAAATAATTACAAAAGTTAATGAAGCAGACCCCAAAGCGTGTCAAGTGCATAAATTCGGCAATTATCTCAACGAGATTTCATTTTATAAAGCTTTAATTGGTAGTTATTTACAAAAACCGGTCCGCTTTAAAATTTCTGCAAGAGACATTATTGTTTTTATTAAAAGTTAAAATGATATAAAAATCGGCGATAATTCATCAAAAAATCAAGGCTAATTTACAAGACGGCAAAAGATTAAAGCCTCCAGCAAAATAGCGTCGCAGTTAAATTTTAATCCTCGTAAAGGCTATCTCTAGGCTCGCCCAGATAAAAACCCTGAAACTCGTCCACGCCAAGCTCTACGCATGCATCAAACACCTCTTTTGAGCGGACAAATTCGGCTATTACCGTGATATCAAGCTTTTTAGCAAAGGCGATGATCGCGCCTGCTATAGCGCGAGAGTCCTCGCTCGTGTCGATATTTTTTATGATGGAGCCGTCGATTTTTATGTAGTCGGGCTTTAGTTTCAGGATGTAAGAGAAGTTACTATAGCCAGAGCCAAAATCGTCTATAGCGATCTTGACGCCCATCCTGCGCACGCGCTCGATAAATGTTCCTATACGCTCTATATTTTCAATGTTTTCATCCTCTAGTATTTCAAATATCACGCGTCCGGCAACTTTGTATTTATTTAATTTTTCGATGATAAACACGCTTACGTCGCCGTCGGTCATATCGCGCCCGGATAAATTTATAGAGATTACGGCGTCGGGCCTATCGGCGATTAGTTTAAAGCTTTTTTCGATCAACATTTTTTCGATATCGGTATAGCGTTTGATGCGCTTTGAAACCTCCAAAAAGACGCTTGGAGAGATGATTTCGTTACTGTTTTGGATGCGGATTAGAGTTTCGTGCTTTACGATTTGCTTTTCTTTATTAAATATCGGTTGATAAAACGGCACGATCCTATCGTTTATGATAGCGTTTCGTATCATATTTGAGCGAGTGATTTGCTCGGCGTATTGCGGCGTATCGTCGATGTTTTTAAAGTAGCAAAAATAGTCCTTTCCGCTTTGTTTAGCAAACTCAAGCGCCGTCATCGCCTTTTTAAGCGTGTCTAATTCATCTAGCGCAAAGCCCACCGTGCAGTGTATCTCTATCTCGCTTTGCTCGCCGTCAAGTGCGGTGATATCGACGACTAGACCTTTGATATTATCCAAAAGCTCGGTAGCTAAATCCTCATACCTATCGATAAAAAACGCTGCATCCTCGATAAACGCAAACTGATCGGGCCCCACTCGGTAAACCGCCATATTATTATCATCTGCGAATTTTTGCGAAATTTGCGTCATTCGTACTAAAATTCTGTCGCAAACTGCAGTGCCGAAGTAGTTATTCATTTTTCTAAATTCGTCGATATCCACAATGATGATTTTAGGGCTTTTCATCGCCTCCAGATCACGCTCCAGAGCTGTTTTATTAGGCAAACCCGTAAGAGAATCTCTATAAAGCCGCTTTTGCATCTCGGCATTATTGGCTACGAGCTTGGCATTAGTTTTCATTAGGGAGACTTGATTATTTCTTATACTTCTATAAAAAAGCAAATATTGAAAAATACAAATAAGCACCATTACGCTCGTTACGATAAATGTATTTTTCATATTCACGATAAACCACTGCGCAAAAAGCGGATCGTCAAAACCGGAAATTTTAACGCCTTGAACCATATTGTAACCTATTATCGCGCCGTCTATATTTTTAAAATAGCAGATCTCGGCTTTATTGTCTGGGATTAGTTTTATACTTTTATAGGCTCCGTTGCGAGCTAACTCTGCGTGTGCATTGGCGTCCATACCGCAAAATTTATAGGGTAAATTTTCCCCGATTAAGCTTGGTTGTTGTGAGCTAGCTAGGATAATGAGTTCGTTTTTTTCGCCTGTTTGCTTTACGATCCACGAAGGGATAGACTTTGCCGCTTCGCTATGTCTTTGAAACTCCTCTATATCACGCTTTGCGACGTCTTTATAAATCATTTGCAATATGTTCATATAGGACTCCACCTTGCTCTGTATATCGATGTTTGAGATATAGTTGGAGGAGTCTTGTAGCTTTTTATAAAATATAAAACCCATAGCTAGACAAGAGCAGATCACGAGTACGGCGATCGGCAGGACGATGAACTGCGTCATCGACTTTTTAAAATCTAAATTTTGCATAAAACTTCTTTAAAAAAATTACTCTCATTTTATCATTATTTACTTAAGTTAATTATAAAAGCTAAATTTTATAAAAATAGTTTATAAAGTAAAAAGAACGCAAACCCCAGCAAAATGACCGCGCACACGTAGTTTAGCCATTTAGCGACGTTTTGAGAGATAAATTTGGCGCTTTTATGCACGGCAAACGGCATCGAAACGATCCAGATAAATATCGCCGCGACTAGCCCCGCTACGACCGCGCCCGCGTTTTCAAAGCTTTTGGCAAAGCCTGCGACGCTGAGCCAAAATCCGACGGTATATGGATTTGCAAGCGTGACGAAAAGGCCTTTTGCGTAGTTTTTGCTAAATTTGACCTCGGCGTCCAGCGCGTCCGCCGTTATAGGCTTATCTGCGTTTTTAAATATGACGTAGGAGATGTAGACTAGATAACAAAATCCAAAAATCCCGATGACTTTTTCTACCGTTTCGCCCTGCAAATACTCAAGCACGCCAAACGCTAAAAGCAGCAGATACGCCACATCCGCGCTCATAGCGCCAAGCCCGATAGCAAACGCTGCCCAAAACGACCTTACCGCAGCACTCATTATCATCACGTTTACGGGCCCCAGCGGCACCGCCGCGCTAAAACCCAGTAGCAAGCCTTGCAAAAACGCGTTCATCTTCATCCTTTTTTATTTTTGTATTTTGGATTTTACCTAAATTTGAGAGATTTTTAGGTCGTTAAATTTGACGAGAAAGGCGGATTTAAATTTTAACGGAACACGCAAATTTGATTTGGGAATTTAGAATTTTACTCGCCGAGACCCGCGCCTTTAAGG
>NZ_CALHXD010000215.1 GCF_938040115.1 uncultured Campylobacter sp.
GGCGATTTTTGCCGCGAGAGGATTTTTTGATTTAAAATTTTCGTATGGCATTTTTCCTCGCTTTTGAGTTAGGTTACGAAGCGATTATATGAAATTTAAGGTAAATTCGGGCTCAAATTTTACCCAAAGCCCGAATTTGCGCCGATCTATTCTTTTATATCAAAGCCCAGCGTCGTTTTTAGCGTTTCTTTGTCGCATTTTGCGGCATCCGGATAAGGCCTTTCATAAATCACCTCAAACACCCAAAAGCCCGGCCTTAGCGCTACGACTTCGGTGATACCCTGCGCGTCGGTCATACCGTAAAACGCTCGCTTATCCTCTAAAAATCCCGCAAAAGTGCCGGTTAGTTTGGCGCGTTCTAGCGGCTTGCCGTCAGCCAAAACTTGTAGTTTAAAGGGCTTATCCACGCGAAAACTAGCCGGATTTTGTAGCGGCACGGTCGGGGTTTGCGCCGACGGGCTTAGCGACAAAGTCGTCTGCTTCGCCTAAATTTAGGATTTTTTTGGACGTTATCGTCATCAGGCGGCAGATTTGTACGTCGCTTAAATCTTTTAGATCAAGCTTATTTTTGTCAATAATCCACTTGCCGTCGCTGCGCTTTTTTAGCGAATACATCGGATTTTGCCGCGCAAGCAGGATATAGGTGCCATAGCCTAGCTTTTCGCCCTCGTAGCGGTAGTTTTCGCCGCTTTGCGCTAGCTCTTTTTTCTGCCCGTTTTTGCCGATCAGGGTAACGGGCGCAAAAAGATGGACGCGCTCTTGCATTATGGGCTCGTAGTTTGGAAAGTCGTCGCTATAACCCATTTTTGCGACGAATTTACCCGTCTTTTCGTCGTTTTCACCGTCCACCCAAAACATATGCGCCTGCGCCGAACAAACGGCTCCCGCAAGTATCGCAGCGGTAAAAATTTTACGTGTTTTCATGCTTTTTTCTTTCGGTTATTTTTGATATTTGATATCAAATTATAGCTAAAAATAGATTAAAATTTGGATTTATTTTTGGAGAGATTTTTAAATTTTAGATTTACGGCTTTATTTTGCAAATTTATACGCCAAATAGTTCTCTTAATCGCCAAAAGCAAAATTTGAATAATTTTTACGAATTTACGAAGACCAATCGTGTCTTGGCGAGTAAAGCATTTAGATTTAGCGCAAAACTCGGGCGCATTTTTACGAAAAGCAAGACGCAAAACACGCAACCGAGTTAAATTTTAGCCGCCAGCCGAGTCTAACGCTTTAAAATTTTAGC